>NZ_JBFTKU010000006.1:0-219216 GCF_056665975.1 Caulobacter sp. 05T431
GGGCGGCCGGAGCCGGCGCGGGGGCATCGGTCTTGGCGGCCGGCGCGCTCGGGGCGGTCTTGGCCTTGGCGGCGGCGGCCGCGGCCGTCGCGGCGGCGAGCTCGGCGGCCGAGGCCGTCGGCGTCTGCGGCAKGTCGAGGACCGGCGCGGTCTCGGCGGCGTCCGTCGCCACGGCGGCGGCGGGAACAGCGGTTTCCTGGGCGGCGGCGGCCTGGGCCACGACCGGAGCGAAGGTGGTGTCGGCGGCGGCGGCGGCCTGGCCGGTCGTCGCGGTCGCGTCGGCGGCGGCGTCGGTCTTCAGGGGCTGGGTMGTCGGCGCCTGCATGGCGGCGATCAGGGCCGCGGCGGCGGCGAGGGCGGCGGCGTCGGCCTGGCCGGCGGTCGCGTCGGCGGGCTGGCCGTCGGCGACGGTGGTGTCGGCATCGGTCTTGGCGTCGGTCTTGCTGTCGGCGGTCGAAGCGTCCGAAGMCTTGGCGTCGCCCTTGTCGGCGTCGGCGACCTTGGCCGGCGCCTTGGCGTCGGCGGCCTTGTCCGAAGCGTCGGCGGCGCGATCGGCCTTGTCGGCCTTCGCATCGGCCTTGGCGTCGGCGGCCTTGGCGCTGGAGGCCTTATTGTCTTGCGCCCGGTCGGCGGCCTTGCCGGCGTCTCGCGTGGAGGTCTTGTCGTTCGCGGCGTTGGCGCCTCCGGCCTGGGCCAGCAGCGCGCCGAACCCGTCGGCCGCGTCCTTGTCATAGCCGCCGGCGATCGCCGGGGCCTGGGGCAGGACGGAAGTGGGAGCAGCGATCGCGGTCATGCGTCGATTGGGTCCACGGAGGATGGCGGCCCGAAAAGGACACGCCTTGATCCGGACATCCCTCAGCAACCGCCGGGCCAACTCGCAGAAACCAGACAAGCTATTGTTTTATTTGATTTTAATCTTGCATTTACGACTTCGGATAGGCCGACCACGGCGTTTTTTGCCGGGCCAAACAGGGTTAACGGGACCAGGCTTGCCGCGTCGTCGCGTCCCACCCGCAGTTGGCGCCCTCCTTGCGCATACGTTCTTGTCGCTCGCTCGACGTCAGGAACGAATTGCCATGAATTTCAATGGCTTGCACATTGCCGAAGGGGTCGAACCCCGCAACGCCCGGCAGTTTTCGCCGGGCAAGGTCGCGTCGTGCCGTTCGTGGTTTGCCGAGCTGGCCGGAGAATAGACCATGTCGTTGAACACCATCTTGAACGTCGCGACCTCGGGGATGATGGCCAGCCAGACCGGCTTGCGCGTCGTTTCCGACAACATCGCCAACATCAACACCGCCGGTTACGTCCGCAAGACGATCGCCCAGTCCAACCTGGTGTCGAACGGCATGGGCGTGGGCGTCAACATCGACGCCATCAAGCGGGCCACCGACAAGTTCATGGCCGCCGCCAGCCTGAACGGCGCTTCGGACTCCGGGCGCACGGGCGCGATCGCGACGGCCATGGACAACGCCCAGAAGCTGTTCGGCGACCCCAGCGCGGCCGACAACTTCTTCGCCACCCTGGACGACGTCTACTCCGCCTTCTCCATGGCCGTGGACGACCCCTCCTCGACCCTGCTGCGCAGCAGCGCCGTGACCAAGGTCGAGGACTTCCTCGGCGAGAGCAAGCGCATCACCTCGTCGCTGTCGAGCCAGATCAAGGACACCGACAACCGCATCGGCGCCGACGTCGACCGGGTCAACGACCTGCTCAAGCAGATCGACGCCCTGAACGTCGACATCACCCGCGCCAAGATGGCGGGCGCCGACGGCACCGGCTCCGAGAACGTCCAGAGCGGACTGATCAACGAGCTGTCGACCTATATGAACATCCAGGTCAGCGACCGCGCCAACGGCGGGGTCATGGTGCGCTCGGGCGAGGGCGTCACCCTGGCCGGCAACGGCCCGGCTACGATCGCCTACAACCAGTCGGGCCCCGCCAACGGCTATCTCACCGTCGTCACCGCCAACAGCGGCGGCCAGGTCATGCCGCTGGCCGTCACCAACGGCGAGATCCAGGGCCTGCTCCAGCTGCGCAACACCGAGCTGCCCAACCTCTCCGACCAGCTGGGCGAGTTCGTCAGCCGGGCGGCCGAGGAGCTGAACCGCGCCTCCAACGCCGCCAGCTCGGTCCCCGCGCCCAACAGCATGACCGGCAAGGACCTGGGCCTGGACGCCAACACGGCCTTCGCCAACTTCACCGGCAAGACCACGATCGCCATCACCGACCCCAACAGCGCCATCGTCCGGCGGGTCGACATCGACTTCGGCGCCGGGACCATGACGGTGAACGGCGCGGCCGGCCCGGCCTTCACCAACACCAACTTCCTGACCCAGTTGAACACCGCCCTGGGCGGCACGGCCACCGCGGCCTTCGCCAACGGCCAGCTGAGCCTGAACACCACGGCCGCCACCAACGGCATCGCCATCGTCGACGACGCCACCACGCCCTCGACCAAGGCGGGCAAGGGCTTCTCCCAGTTCTTCGGCCTGAACGACATCATCCGCTCGGACGGCTATTCGCCCTACGAGACCGGCATGGTCGCCGGCGACCAGAGCGGCTTCACCCCCGGCCAGACCATCACCCTGCGCCTGACCGACGGCGACGGCAGCCGCATCCGCGACATCCAGGTGGCGATCCCCACTGGGACCGGCACGATGCAGGAGACCATCGACGCCCTGAACTCGCGCAATTCGGGCGTGGGCCTCTACGGCGCGTTCACCCTGGGTTCGAAGGGCGAACTGACCTTCACGTCCAACAGCGCCACCCCGGTCAACCTGTCGGTGGTCGAGGACAAGACCCAGCGCGGCGTGGGCGGCCCCTCGCTCAGCCAGCTGTTCGGCGTGGGCATGAGCGAGCGCAGCACGCGCGGCGGCCTCTACTCGGTCGACCCGGCCATGGACGCCAACCCCGCCAAGCTGCCGTTCGCCAAGCTGGACCTGACCGTCGCGGCCGGCGTCCCGGCCCTGGCGGTCGGCGACGGCCGCGGCGCCCTGGCCCTGGCCAAGGCCGGCGACAGCACCACCACCTTCGCCAACGCCGGCGACACCGCCGGCTCCAAGAAGAGCGTGCTGAACTACGGCGCCGACTTCAGCGGCTCGATCGCCCGCAAGGCCGCCTCGGCCACCAGCCGCAAGGAAGCCGCCGACTCCGTCAAGACCGAGGTCGACGCCCAGCGCCAGTCGCAGGAAGGCGTCAACCTCGACGAGGAGCTCGTCAACCTGACCACCTACCAGCAGGCGTTCAACGCCYCCGCCCGCCTGATCCAGGCGACGAAGGACATGTTCGATGTCCTCACCAATATCGTTTGAGGTTAAGCCATGACCCGCGTCTCCACCTCCGGCAATTTCGGCGTGATGACCAGCAACCTGATGCGCGCCCAGGTGCTGCAGAACGTCGCCGGCGAACAGGTCTCCAGCCAGAAGAACGCCAACGACCTGAAGGGCTACGCCAAGAACGCCGAGGTCCTGACGGCCATGAAGACGGCCCAGGCCAAGGTCGCCGGCTTCCTGGACCAGACCTCGCTGGTCGCCAACCGCCTGGACGTCCAGGACATCGGCATCGGCCAGATCGCCGACGCCACCCAGGACGCCCGCGACGCCATCGCCAACGCCATCGCGGCCGGCAGCGCCGAGACCCTGATGCAGCAGCTGAACGGCGCGTTCGGCGACGTGGTCCAGGGGCTGAACAGCAAGTTCAACGGCCGCTACGTGTTCGCCGGCGCCAAGTCCGACACCGTGCCGACCACCGCCACCAGCATGGCCGACCTGACCGCCGGCCCGCCGATCGCCTCGCTGTTCCAGAACGACCAGTACATCACCAGCAACCGTATCGACGACACCACCTCGGTCGACACCGGCCAGCTGGCCGACAAGCTTGGCACGGGCGTCTACGGCGCCTTCAAGCAGGTCCAGGCCTATGTCGACGCCAACGGCCCGTTCACCGGCAAGCTGACCGAGGCCCAGAGCCAGTTCCTGCAGGGCCTGCTGGGCCCCTTCGACACCGTCAAGAAGGACCTGACCATCGCCCAGGCCCAGAACGGCCTGAACCAGAAGCGCTTCGAGACCGCCCAGACCGACCTTTCGGCCCAGGCCGACACCCTGACCACCATGGTCGGCGGCATCACCGACGTCGACATGGCCGAGGCGGTCACCCGCCTGGAATCCGCCAAGCTGGCCGTCCAGGCCTCGGCCCAAGTGTTCGCGAGCCTGCAGAACTCGTCGCTGCTGAACGTGCTGAGGTAGGGGAGCGTCACTCGGTCCGAGGTCCAAACCTCGCAAAACCGCCCCTGAACCGCTATATGGCCGCGATGGACGCCGACATCGCTCTTCTGGACACCGCCACCACCGCCCCCTCCGCCCTGGATCGCGCGGTCGAGCAGGCGCGTGCGGCCGTAGGCCTGCCGGTCGGGACGCGGATCGTGGCGGCGATGTCCGGCGGCGTGGACTCCACCGTCACCGCCGCCCTGCTGGCCAAGGCCGGCTACGACGTGGTGGGCGTCACCCTGCAGCTCTACGACCACGGCGCGGCGATCTCGCGCAAGGGCGCCTGCTGCGCGGGCCAGGACATCATGGACGCCCGCATGGCGGCCGAGCGGATCGGCATCCCGCACTACGTCCTGGACTACGAAAGCCGCTTCAAGGAGCAGGTGATCGAGGACTTCGCCGACGCCTATCTGCGCGGCGAGACGCCGATCCCGTGCGTGCGCTGCAACCAGACCGTCAAGTTCCGCGACCTGCTGGACGTGGCCCGCGACCTGGGCGCCGAGGCCATGGCCACCGGCCACTACGTGCAGCGCGCCATGCCGGCTTCAGGCGGCAACCGCCCGCAGCTGCGCCGCGCCGCCGACCCGGCCAAGGACCAGAGCTATTTCCTGTTCGCCACCACGCCCGAACAGCTGGACTTCCTGCGCTTCCCGCTGGGCGGCATGGACAAGCCGACCGTGCGCCTGGTGGCCGCCGAGCTGGGTCTGGCCATCGCCGACAAGCCCGACAGCCAGGACATCTGCTTCGTGCCCGAGGGCAAGTACACCACGGTGATCGACCGAATCCGGCCGCAGGGCGCCCTGCCCGGCGACATGGTGCACATGGACGGCCGCGTGCTGGGCAAGCACGAGGGCGTCACCCGCTACACCATCGGCCAACGCCGCGGCCTGAACATCGCCGTCGGCGACCCGCTGTTCGTGGTCAAGATCGACGCCGACAAGCGCCAGGTGATCGTCGGCCCACGCGAGGCGCTGCTGACCCAGGCGCTGTCGCTGAAAGAAGGCAACTGGCTGGGCGCCGAGGACAGCCTGGAAGCGGCCGCCGCCAACGGCGCGCCGGTGCTGGCCCGCGTGCGCTCGACCCGCGAACCCGTCCCGGGCCGTCTGGCCCTGGTCGGCAATGAACCGCGCCTGTTGTTCGACGTGCTGGAAGAGGGCGTGGCGCCCGGCCAGGCCTGCGTGCTGTACGATCCCGCCGATCCCGAGCGCGTGCTGGGCGGCGGCTTCATCGTGGCCACCGAGCGGGCGGCGATCTAAGCTCGGCCTCACGCGGAGGAGTCGTGGTCCGTGCTGCTGCAAACCCTGTCGACCCTGTCCCTGATCGCCGCGCCGCCGGTGGGTGAACCCGAGAACCGTTTCGTCGCCGGGGTCGTCGTGGCGGTGGAGCGATCACGGATCAGCTCGGGCTTCCTGGAGGCCTGGCATCGGATCGAGGTCCGCCCGCCCGCCGCGCCGAACCTGACCCTGTCGGTCCTGAGCCTGAGCGCCGACGAATTCCTGCCGGCGCCCGGCCAGGTCTGCCTCTTCCGCTATCATACGAGCGGACTCGAAAGCGTGCGCGGCCGGGCGATCGTCGACACCATGTCCTGCGATCCCCTGGATTCGGCGCCCGCGAGCTGAGCCGGGCGGACGCCTCAAAAAGCAGCAGATCCCACCGCCTTTGGGTCCATTATTGACGGAGACGCCAAAACGGCGCTCACCGATCAATAGTCACGCTAAAATAATTGCGGCCTGCACCGAAAATTCACGTCGTGGGCGAGTGACATACGAAACTTTTATGGCATTTAGGACGTATCTACTGTGCGCTGCCGCCAAGCTTTTTGACGGCGTTGTAGAATTCGGAGTTGGAGGCCCATGGCAACCGCCGCCTATACTGACAAGCGTCACCAGGACCGGCACGTTTCCTTGACCCGACTGACGGTCATCGCGGCCAATCTCGCGCTCTGGGCCAGCCTGATCGCCGGCGTCGTCCTGGTCGCGGGCTGACCTAGTCGACGCCCTGTTCCTCGCGGAACAGGCCCTGGACCGCGTACAGCCCCGCCACCTTCAGATCCTCGAACACCGACCACCGGGTCACATAGTCCAGCTCGGCGCTCCATGACGGCTCGCCCTCGCCGGCGCGGGGCCAGATCATCCCGGGACGCGCCTCCAGACGCCGGGCGTAGTCCGGCAGCCCCCGGCTCAGGCTGACATATTGCGAAGGCGACTGCGGCCTGGGCCCGATCAGCGACATGTCGCCGTCGATCACGTTGAAAGCCGAGGGCAGGTCGTTGAGGCCCGCCTGCCAAAGGGCCCGGTCGAACACCGTCTMGCCCTCGGCCGGCCGGTGAAGGCGCCAGCGGCCGAAGATCGTCCCTCTCAGCCCGACGGTCTGTTCCCGTACGAAGATGGGGCCGTTCCGGGCGCAACGGATGGCGATGATCATCAACACGCCGATCGGCAGGAAGAACAGCAGGACGAAGACCGCGCCCAGCAGGTCCAGCGTCCGCTTGCACACACTCCCGGCGGGGCCAACCGCGCTGACACGCCCCGTCGTCGCTTCACTCAACGCGAACCCCACTGCACTCAGGGCGCCCCCGCCCGAGCGTCCCCCGCGACTTGGACACTCGAGGGCTTGGAACGCGCTCGATGCGTCGGGGTTCCGACGCACGACGATCGATCCACAGGTCAGTCGATCTCGTCGAAGCCCAGGCCGATCTTGAACAGGCAGTAGCCGGTCTCGTCGACCAGCCGCGCCACGTCGGGGGCGGTGTCGGCGCGCTGGCGCGCGAGGGTGAAGCGCCAGTCGTCTGGGTCCGCCCCGTCCGGGAACCCGGCCCCGTCCGCCGTCACCAGCCGGTAGGCCGGCTTGGTGCGGTGGACGTGGAAGCGGTAGCTCACTCGGCGGCGATCCCGATCGAGGCCTCCAGGGCCTCGCCCACCGTCAGGGCCTGCTCCTCGTGGATCACGCGGGACAGGTCGCGACCATCGACGATCTCGCCGCAGGCCTCGCAGGCCAGCTTGGGATGGAAATCGCAGCCGCATTTCTTATGGACGAAGTGCACCGGCCCCTTGCCCACGCCGTAGACGTGCTGGTCGCCCCACTCGGCCATGGTCAGCAGCACCGGCGACAAGGCCCGCCCCTTGACGGTGAGCACATATTCCTGGCGCGGCGGGCGTTCCGAGTAGCGACGCGGCTCGAGCACGCCGTGGGCCACCAGGCTCTTGAGGCGGGCGGCCAGGACGTTGCGGGCCACGCCCAGGCGCTCCTGCCACTGCTCGAACCGCTTCACGCCCTGGAAGGCGTCGCGGAGGATCAGCAGGGTCCACGGATCGCCGACGACCTCGAGGGTGGCGGCGATGGCGCAGCGTTCGTTGGTGTAGTCGGCGGTACGGCCCATCACGGGAAGGTGAAGCCTTCCGCCGGGGAATGCAAGGGTTGCTTTTGCAGACCTACAGCAGTAGGTTTTTTATAGCAATTGACTCTCTCGGTTGCGCACTGCGTGGCGGCGGCCGGAATATCCGCATTCCCCCGCCGCCCGCTCTTTGCGAAACGCCCTTGCGCCCACCGCGCCGAAGAGGGTTTATTCCGCCGCAAATCCCCCAGGGTGGAGCCTAACCATGTCTAATGCCGATCCGGTCGTCATCGTCTCGTTCGCCCGCACGCCGATGGGCGGCTTCCAGGGGGCGCTGGCCGGGGCCAAGGCCACCGAACTGGGCGCGACGGCGGTGAAGGCGGCGATCGAGCGGGCCGGCGTTTCGGGCGACCAGGTCGAGCAGATCTTCATGGGCTGCGTCCTGCCCGCCGGCCTGGGCCAGGCCCCCGCCCGCCAGGCAGCCGTCGGGGCGGGCCTGCCGCTCTCGGTCGAGGCCACCACCGTCAACAAGATGTGCGGCAGCGGCATGCAGGCCGCGATCATGGCCCACGACGCCCTGGCGGCCGGCAGCGCCGAGATCATCGTGGCCGGCGGCATGGAGAGCATGACCAACGCCCCCTACCTGCTGACCAAGCACCGCTCGGGCGCGCGCATCGGCCACGACCAGATGTGGGACAGCATGTACCTGGACGGGCTGGAGGACGCCTACACCCCCGGCAAGCTGATGGGCGCCTTCGCCGAGGACAGCGCCGCGACCTACCAGTTCGGCCGCGAGGCCATGGACGACTATGCCGTCAAGGGCCTGGCCAAGGCCCAGAAGGCCGTGTCCTCGGGCGCCTTCGCCGCCGAGATCACCCCGGTGACCATCACCACCCGCAAGGGCGTGGAGACGGTCAGCCAGGACGAGCAGCCGCTGAAGGCCGACGCCGCCAAGATCCCCACCCTGCGCCCGGCCTTCAGCCGCGACGGCGGGATCACCGCCGCCAACTCCTCGTCGATCAGCGACGGGGCCGCCGCCCTGGTCATGACCCGCGAGAGCGTGGCCAAGCGCCTGGGCCTGCCGATCGTCGCCAAGGTCGTCAGCCACGCCGCCCACGCCCATGAGCCGGGCCTGTTCACCACCGCCCCGGTGCCGGCCATGAAGAAGGCGCTGAAGAAAGCCGGCTGGGACGTCGCCGACGTCGACCTGTTCGAGGTCAACGAGGCCTTCGCCGTGGTCGCCATGATCGCCCAGCAGGAGCTGGGCATCCCAGACGACAAGCTGAACGTCAACGGCGGCGCCTGCGCCCTGGGCCATCCCATCGGCGCCAGCGGCGCGCGCATCCTGTGCACCCTGATCTCGGCGCTCCAGGCGCGCGGCGGCAAGAAGGGCCTGGCGTCCCTGTGCATCGGCGGCGGCGAGGCCACCGCGATGGCGGTGGAGCTGGTCTAGGGCGCTCTTACCGTTGTCATCCCGGAAAGCGCGCAGCGCTTGTCCGGGACCCAGGTGAACCGCAAAGCCTTCGCCCAGCCCCCTGGGTCCCGGACAGCCCCTGCGGGGCTTCCGGGATGACAACCGTTTGGGGATGCGGGAAGGGCGAGCTTCGCCCCCTACCCGCCCGAAACCGCCTTGGTCAGCAGGTTGATCCGCCGACCGCCGGGCATCTCGACGTCGCCGCCGGTCCAGCCGGCGGGACAGGCCCCCGACCATTCGGCGGTCATGTTCATCCTGTGCTCGCCGTTCATCGCCGGCTGGGCCGCGCCCGTCGTGGTGCTGGTGACGTCCAACACGTAGCGGGTGTTGAAGTCGCCGGCGACGTGGATGGTGCTGTCGGTCTTGCCGGCCGAGCCCATGTCGCAGGCCGAGACCACCGTCCAGCTGCCGTCCATCCCGCGCGTCATCGACTTGCGCTGGCAGCGCTTGTCGTCGCCCTGGGTGTCCAGCCCCATCTTCTCGTCGCTGGTCTCGTCGACGCAGAAGCGGAAGCTGCGGGTGAAGTTCTGGGCCTTGAAGGTCATGGTCTGGGTCCACAGCCCCGGCTTGCGCTTGGGCCACTGGGTCGGGGCCGGGGCGGTCGCCGCCGGCGCCGGCGCGGCGCCTCCAGGCGCGGCCGGCGAGGTGGCCGTCGCCGCCTTGGACGCTTCCGCCGTCTTGGTCTCGGATTTCTGGCCGCAGGCGGCCAGGGCCGCCAAGGTTCCGTACGCCACGAACACCGCTAGAGCCCGCATCGCCCACCTCTTTCGCGCGTTAGCCCCCAGAACCATAACAACCCTGGCGCCCCGCGCCGTCCAGCCCATATGCGAGTCATGACCGACGCCTTCAGCCACAACCCCGCCAAGAGCCGCTACGAACTGGAGGTCGACGGCCTGATCGCCTTCGCCGACTACCAGCGCAGCGGACACCGCCTGGTGATCCCCCATGTCGAGGCCGATCCCGCCCTGCGCGGCACCGGCGCCGCAGGCCGCCTGATGCAGCAGGTCGCCCAGACCGCCCGCGGCGAGGGGATGAAGATCGTGCCGCTGTGCAGCTACGCCGCGGCCTGGCTGAAGCGGAACGATCCGGAGATGATCGCTTAATTTGAATCCGCTCATCCCGGCGAATGCCGGGACCCAGATGGAATGGCGGTGTGGCTGACGCCACGAGCATTAAGCCTATCCAATCATCCACACAGCCATAGGATCTGGATCCCGGCATTCGCCGGGACGAGCGGTCTATGAGGATTGCTCTTCCAGCCAGTCCCGAAACGCCGCCAAAGCCGGCGTCACGGCGCGCGACTTCAGCCAGGTCAGCCAGTACATCCCCGCCMCCACCTCCAGGGCGAACGGCCGCACCAACCGGCCGTGCTCCAGGTCGCGGGCGAACATCATCGATGGGGCCAGGGCCACGCCCGCGCCCTGCATGGCCGCCTCGACCATCACCCAGGAACTGTCGAACACCGGCCCGCGGATCGGCGGCGGCGCAACGCCGGCGGCGGCGAACCAGTCGGGCCAGTCGTCGGCGCGGTAGCTGCGCAGCAGCATCTCGGACTTCAGCGCCTCGGGCGTCCTCAGCCGCTCGGCCACGGCCGGGGCGCACAGCGGCGTCATCGGGGCGGCGAACAGCGGCGTGGCCTGGGTGCCGTGCCAGGCCCCGTCGCCGAACCGCACGGCGCAGTCCAGACCCTCGCCCGCGATGTCGATACGGTTGTTGTTGGTGAACAGGCGCAGGTCGACGAACGGGTGCGCCTCGCGGAAGGCCGGCAGGCGCGGCAGCAGCCAGCCCACCGCGAAGGTGCCAACCACCCCGACGCTGAGCACCTCCATCACCCGGCCGGCCGAGAACCGCTCCAGCACGTCGCCCATGCGGTCGAAGCTGTCGCGCACCACCGGCAGCAGGGCCAGGCCCTCGTCGGTCAGGGCCAGGCCGCGCGGCAGGCGGCGGAACAGGCCCGCGCCCAGCCGCTGCTCCAGCCCCTTGACCTGGTGGCTGACGGCGGCCTGGGTCACGCACAGCTCGATGGCCGCCCGCGTGAAGCTCAGATGCCGGGCCGAGGCCTCGAAGGCCCGCAGGGCGTTGAGGGGAAGCTGCGCGCGGCTCATCTCTATACCCAAAATTATCTAGGGTCTGCGCCGAAGTATCATCGTTTGATCCGGAGGTCACCCGTCGCCCATCTTGCGGGCCATGGAGKACCCGATGATTGATCGACGCCAAGTGTTAACGGCCCTTTCGGCCCTGCCCGCCCTGTCCCTCGCCGCGCCCGCCGCCTCGGCCGCGACCGCGCGCCTGACCAGCGGCATTAGTCGAGGTATCGTCGCCTTGGAAGTCCGCAGCGGCGGCCGGCTGGGCGTCTCGGTGCTGGACACCGCCACCGGCAAGACCTTCGCCCATCGCGGCGACGAGCGCTTCGCCCTGTGCAGCACCTTCAAGCTCCTGGTCGCCGGCCTTGTGCTCAAGCGGGTGGACCAGGGCCAGGAGCGCCTGGACCGCAAGATCCCCTACGGCCCCGGCGTGCTGGTGGCCAACTCGCCGGCCACCGCCAAGCACGTGGGCGAGGGCATGACCGTGGGCGCCCTGTGCGAGGCGACCATGACCCTCAGCGACAACGCCGCCGCCAACCTGCTGCTGCTGTCGTTCGGGGGCCCGCCGGCCCTGACCGCCTTCGCGCGAAGCCTCGGCGACAAGGTCACGCGGCTGGACGACTACGAGACGGGGCTCAACGCGGTCCGTCCGGGCGAGATCCATGACACCACCTCGCCCAACGCGATGCTGGCCACCCTGCGCGCCCTGACCCTGGGCTCGGCCCTGTCGCAGGCTTCGCGCCAGCAGCTGACCGCCTGGCTGATCGCCAACCGGACGGGCGACAAGCGCCTCCGGGCCGGCCTGCCCGCCGGCTGGAAGGTCGGCGACAAGACCGGGAGCTGGGCCGACGGCAAGCGCGGCACGACCAACGACATCGCGGTGATCTGGCCGGCCGGCGGGCGCCCGCCCCTGCTGATCACCGCCTATCTGCACAACGCGACCCTGGACAACGACGGCCGCAACGCGGTCATCGCCGAAGTCGCGCGACTGGTCGTGGCGGAAGGTTTCGGGTCGTAAAAGGTCAAATACAACCTCAGGGGCGCGGCGATGAGCCGCGCCGCAAGCCACTGTTCTTTAAGGCCTTCGATCTATTCATGCCCTGCCGATCGTCTTAGCTTGAGCTATTGCTGGACGACCCGCGAAAGCAGGGTGATGACAGAGACCTCTTCGACTTCCGCCTGGCCAAATCTGGACTGGCCAAGCCCCAAATGGACGGGCGGCGACATCCTGAAGACCGCGGCCCTGGCCGTGATCGCCATGGTCGGCTACGCCCTGCTGGCCTATCTCTGCGTCGAATTCCCCCGCAACTACGGCCAGGTGGCGCCGATCTGGCTGTCCAACGGCTTCGGCGTGGCCTGCCTGCTGTCCTGCCGCAGCCGCCACTGGCCGGCCATCCTGCTGGGATGCCTGGMGGGCGGCCTGGCGGCCGGGGCCCACGTCCAGGACCTGCTGCCCATCAACATCACCCTGGTCAGCTGCAACATCGTCCAGATCTTCCTGTGCGCCTGGGGCATGCGCCGGGTCTGCGGCCAGGAGATCGACCTGGGTCGGGCGCGCGACATGATCGCCTTCGCCCTGATCTGCGGCCTGGCCGTGCCGATCGCCACGGGCGTGGTCGCCGCCACGATCCACACGGCCATGCGCGGCGGCGTGCTGGCGGCCAATATCGGCGTCTGGTCGCTGGGCGACATCCTGGGCCTGATGACCATTACCCCCTGCCTGCTGGCCCTGGTGCGCGTGCGCCACTATCTGCGCGAACGTCCCCTGTCGGTGTCCGGCGTGTTCTGCCTGCTGCTGCTGCTGGTGGTGACCATCGGCGTCTTCACCCAGCCCCGCCCCCTGCTGTTCATCGTGCCGCCGATGATGCTGCTGGTCGCCTGGCGCCTGGAGGTGCTGGGCGCGGCGCTGAGCGCCACCCTGGTGGCCGTCGTCGCGGTGATCTTCACCATGGCCGGGCACGGCCCGATCACCCTGCTGGACAGCGGCTCGCCCGACCAGGCGATCGTGCTGCAGCTGTTCCTGGCCGTGGCGATCTTCATCAGCCTGCCCGTGGCCTCGATCCAACGCCACCGCCGCCAGATCCTGCAGGACATGACCGAGGCCAACGCCGCGGCGGCCCGCAGCGAGGCCCGCTTCCGCCAGCTGGCCGAGAACGCCCAGGACATGATCGTCCACAGCAACCTGCGCGGCGTGATCCAGTACGTCTCGCCGGCCTGCGTCACCATGCTGGGCTACACCCCCGAGGAACTGGTCGGCCGCGAGGGCATGATGACCGTCCACGACGACGACCGCGAGCACATCCGCGCCATCGTCGTCGAGCAGATCGCCCACATGACGGCCCACCACGACAACGGCCCGACCCGGGTCGAGTACCGGGCGATCCGCAAGGACGGCCAGGTGATCTGGCTGGAGTCCCGGCCCGGCCT
The DNA here is from genome assembly GCF_056665975.1 of Caulobacter sp. 05T431. Classification (NCBI taxonomy): domain Bacteria; kingdom Pseudomonadati; phylum Pseudomonadota; class Alphaproteobacteria; order Caulobacterales; family Caulobacteraceae; genus Caulobacter; species Caulobacter sp. 05T431. Next base: position 13,585 of record NZ_JBFTKU010000006.1, read on the forward strand.
GCAGCGCGACCCGCTGACCGGGGCCATCACCGGCATCACCGACGTGGTCCGCGACGTCACCGAGCAGAAGGCCATGGAGCGCCAGCTGCGCGAGGCCCGCAACGAGGCCGAGGCCGCCGCCGCGGTGAAGGGCGAGTTCCTGGCCAATATGAGCCACGAACTGCGCACGCCCCTGACCTCGGTGCTGGGCTTCGCCCGCCTGGTCGACGACGAGCCCGACCTGTCGACCGACGCCCGCCGCTTCATCGGCCGGGTCCTGAGCGGCGGCAAGGCCCTGCTGACCACGATCAACGACATCCTGGACTTCTCGAAGCTGGAAGCCGGCCAGCTGGAGCTGAAGCGCGAGCCCGTCGCCCCCGCCCCGCTGATCGAGGAGGCCCTGGACCTGTTCTCGCTGGAGGCCGGGGCCCGGGGCGTGGCCCTGCGCACCGGAGGCCTGGAAACCCTGCCCGCCGACCTGATGATCGACGGCGGCCGCCTACGCCAGGTGCTGCTGAACCTGATCGGCAATGCGGCCAAGTTCACCGAGGCCGGATCGATCACCGTCACGGCCGCCTATGACGCCGCCGAGGAACGCCTCAGCGTCTCGGTCGCCGACACCGGCCCGGGCATCGCCCCGGAAGACGTCGACCTGCTGTTCCGCCGCTTCTCGCAGGTGGACGCCGGCCTGACGCGCAAGCACGGCGGCACGGGCCTGGGCCTGGCCATCTGCAAGGGCCTGGTCGAGGCGATGGGCGGCCAGATCGGCGTCGTCAGCGTTCCGGGTCGCGGGGCCTGCTTCAGCTTCGACGTCCTGGCCCCGTCGACGGCCCATGCCGAAGCCCCGTCCGCCCTGGAGGCCGCCGCCGCCCTGCTGCCGCCCGCCTGCCGGGTGCTGGTGGTCGACGACAACCCGGCCAACCGCGAACTGGTCAACGCCATCCTGACCGCCATGGGGGCCGAGGTGACCKAGGCCGTGGACGGCGAGGAAGGGGTCGCCGCCGCGGCGGCCGAGCGCTTCGACGCCATCCTGATGGACCTGCGCATGCCGCGCCTGGACGGCGCCCAGGCCGCCGTGCGCATCCGCGGCGAGGGCGGCCCCAGCGCCGGCGCCCCGATCATCGCCTTCTCGGCCGACGCCCGCCCGGGCGGCCCTGGCGGGGTGTTCGACGGGGCGGTGTCCAAGCCGATGACCGCCGCCGGCCTGGTCGATGCGCTGAACACCGCCATGGCCAAGTCCGCCGAGGCGGCCTGACGCAACTCGAATAACATCGATCGTCGAGATTGCGCGTCGGGCCGCGCACGCTAGGATCGCGCCGCCTCGAGAGCGTGACAGCCGAAAGTGGATGCCGGTTTCGGCGCCCGTCACGCTCTCCATGTTTGAACGCACCTGTCCTCCGGACAGGGGCCCCCAGGAGCGCCTCCCATGAGCGACGAACTCGTCTTCTACACCAACCCGATGTCGCGCGGCCGGATCATCCGTTGGATGCTCGAAGAGGTCGGCGCGCCCTACCGCACGGTGGTGCTCGACTACGCCTCGTCGATGAAGGCGCCCGAGTACCTGGCGGTCAATCCGATGGGCAAGGTGCCGGCCATCACCCATCGCGGCGTGACGGTCACCGAGGGCGCGGCGATCTGCGCCTATCTGGCCGACGCCTTCCCCGAGGCGGGCCTGGCCCCGCCCGTCGGCTCGCCCGAGCGCGGGACCTATTACCGCTGGCTGATGTTCGGCTGCGGGCCGGTCGAGCAGGCGGTGACCAACAAGTCGATGGGCTTCGTGGTGCCCGAGGACCGCAAGGCCATGGCCGGCTACGGCTGCCTGGAAGACACCCTGAACGCCCTGGAACGGGCGGTCGGCGGCAAGACCTACATCGTCGGCGACAAGTTCTCGGCCGCCGACGTCTATGTGGGCGCCCAGATTGGCTGGGGCATGATGTTCGGCACGATCGAGAAGCGCCCCGCGTTCGAGGCCTACTGGGCCGGGATCAGCCAGCGTCCGGCGGCCAAGCGGGCTTCGGAGATCGACGACGCCCTGATCGCGGCGGCGCAGACCAAGGAAAGCGCGCCGGCCCATTAAAACCCTCTCCCAAAGGGAGAGGGAGGGGCCCAAGCGAAGCTTGGGAGGGTGAGGGGGTAAGACGTCGGGCGGCGTGCCGGCAGAGCGTTTGTGTGAAATCGGTGAGGGTGTAACCCCTCACCCTCCCACGCCTGCGGCGCGGGCCCCGCCCTCTCCCTCCGGGAGAGGGTTCCTTGTACGGAACTCCCCTGTCAGCCACTCCATGAACACCCGCACGCGCGGCGGGATGTGGCGGGCCTGGGGATAAAGCAGCGACACCGGCGTGGGGCTGGGCGGGAAGTCGGGCAGGATCTCGACCAGCCGCCCGGCCTCCAGGTCGGCCTGCGCGTGGTAGCGCGGGATCTGGATGATCCCCAACCCCTGGCGCGCGGCGACGATGTTGGTCTCGGCCCCGGTCACCGACAGCACGGTCGGCAGGGTCACGAACTTCAGGGCGCCGCCGACCATGAACTCCAGCGGAAACGGCTCGCCCGTCGCCGACGAGACGAAGCCGATCATCACGTGGCCGCCGGTGGCCAGGTCATCCGGCGTGGCGGGCGTCCCGTGCCGCTCCAGATAGGCCGGCGCGGCGCAGGTCACCTCGTCCAGCAGACCCACCCGCCGGGCGATCATGGCGCTGTCCCTCAGGTCGCCGACCCGCAGCACGCAGTCGACGCCCTCGCGCACCAGGTCCACCAGCCGGTCGCCCTCGCCCAGGTGCAGGCGGATGTCGGGATAGCGCGCCAGAAAGGCCGGCAGGCCGGGCAGCAGGAAGTGGCGGGCCAGGGTGCCGTGCACGTCCACCCGCAGCAGGCCGCGCGGCTTGGCGTCGCTGAACTCGGCCTCGGCGTCCTCCAGCTCGCCCAGGATGGTCAGGCATCGGCGGTAGAAGGCCTCGCCGTCCAGGGTGGGGCTGACATGGCGGGTGGTCCGCTGCAGCAGGCGCACGCCCAGCCGCGCCTCCAGCTGCTTGACCCCTTCGGTGGCCGTCGAGGCCGGCAGGTTCAGGTCCAGCGCCGCCTGGCTGAAGCTGCGCCGTTCCACGATGCGGACGAACAGGCGCATGGCGTCGAAGCGGTCCAGGACGGCGTCTCCATTATTCGTAATTCTGAATAATGTTGTCGAATATCGGCCGATTATCTCCGTCGGTCAAAAGCTCATCTTCTCCCCACAGCCGACGCGGTGTCGGCCTGGAGAGATGAAATGACCCAGCAAACCAACAAGGTGGCGATCGTCACCGGCGCCTCGGGCGGCATTGGCGCGGCGGTTTCCGAACGTCTGGCCCGCGACGGCTTCACCGTCGTCGTCAACTATGCCGGCAAGGCCCAGCCGGCCGAGGACCTGGTCCGCACGATCGCGGCGGCCGGCGGCGAGGCCGTGGCCCACCAGGCCGACATCGCCGACCCCGAGGCGGTCCGCAAGATGTTCGAGGCCGCCCACACGGCCTTCGGCGGCGTCGACGTGCTGGTCAACAACGCCGGGATCATGAAGCTGGCGACGATCGCCGACAGCGACGACGCCCTGTTCGAGAGCCAGATCGCCGTCAACCTGAAGGGCAGCTTCAACACCCTGCGCGAGGCGGCCCGATCGCTGCGGGACGGCGGGCGGATCGTCAACGTCTCGTCCAGCGTGGTGGGCCTGCTGCAGCCGACCTACGGCGTCTATGCGGCCACCAAGGCGGCGGTCGAGGCCATGACCAGCATCCTGACCAAGGAGCTGCGCGGCCGGAACATCACCGTCAACGCCATCGCCCCCGGCCCTACCGCGACAAAGCTGTTCCTGGACGGCAAGCCCCAGGCGGTGATCGACCACCTGGCCAAGCTGGCCCCGCTGGAACGCCTGGGCCAGCCCGAGGACATCGCCGCCGCCATCGCCTTCCTGGTCGGCCCGGACGGCGCCTGGATCAACGGCCAGACCCTGCGCGCCAACGGCGGGATCATCTGATCCGCCTCGCCTTCACGCCCCTCGATTGTTCCCTCCTCCCCAAATAGCTCGTCATCCCGGGCCTTGTGCCCGGGACCCCTGGTTCAGCTGACGGTGAAGCGCCTTGGCGCGCTGGCGCGCCACACCCCCGCACCTGCGACGGACAGAGGGGTCCCGGGCACAAGGCCCGGGATGACGAAGCAAATGGCGGACGGGAAGTCGAGACCTCAGAGGTCCTCGGACCTCCTCCCAATCACCCCCCTTTCAAGGATCATCGCCATGACCACCCCGAACCAAGTCATCGTCGTCACGGGCGCCTCCAGCGGCTTCGGCCTGCTCAGCGCCAAGGCCCTGGCCCGCCAGGGCCACACCGTCTACGCCTCGATGCGCGAGACCGAAGGCCGCAACGCCCCGCGGGTCGCCGAGATCGCCGCCTACGCCCAGGACAACAGCGTCGACCTGCGCACGGTCGAGCTGGACGTCGGCAGCGACGCCTCGGTCGAGGCCGGGATCGCCCGGATCATCGCCGACAATGGCCGCCTGGACGTGATCGTCCACAACGCCGGCCACATGAGCTTCGGGCCGGCCGAGGCCTTCACGCCCGAGCAGTTCGCCCAGCTCTACGACGTCAACGTGCTGTCGACCCAGCGGGTCAACCGCGCCGCCCTTCCGCAGCTGCGCAAGCAGGGCAAGGGCCTGGTGGTCTGGGTGTCGTCCAGCTCGACACGCGGCGGCACGCCTCCGTACCTGAGCCCCTACTTCGCGGCCAAGGCGGCGATGGACAGCCTGGCGGTGTCGTACTCCACCGAACTGGCGCGCTGGGGGATCGAGACCTCGATCATCGTGCCCGGCGCCTTCACCAAGGGCACCAACCACTTCGCCCATTCCGGCAAACCGGCCGACGAAGCGCGGGCCGCCGAATACGACGACGGCCCCTACAAGGGCGTGGCCAAGATGGCGCTGGACGGCCTGGCCGCCCTGGAGCCGGCCGACGCCGACGCGGGCGAGGTGGCGCAGGCCATCGCCGAGGTGGTCGACACCGAGTTCGGCAAGCGTCCGTTCCGCATCCACGTCGATCCGTCACAGGACGGCGCCGAGGTCGTCAACGGCGTGGCCGACCGGGTGCGGGCCGAGATGTATCGCCGGATCGGCCTGGAGGACCTGCTGAAGCCGGCCGTCATCGGCTGACGTCCCAGAAGGCGCTCAAGAAAAATCCGCCCGCCCCGGCGAAGGTCGGGACCCAGACCGCCCCTCCCGACCCGCCTCCACGACAGGTCCGGAAAACCGGCTTGGGTCCCGACCTTCGTCAGGACGAGCGGAGAGAGGAGATCATCGCCCAGCCGGACGCAGGGCGATGATCAAGTTCAGGACCTGCTAGGCCAGGACCTGGATCACCACGCGGCGGTTCTGGGCGCGGCCGTCGGGATTGTCGTTCGGAGCCACCGGATCCTCCTCGCCGTACGAGATGGTGGCCATCCGGTTCAGGGGCACGCCCTGCTTGCTGAGGAACTTGCGGACGGTCTCGGCCCGCTCGCCGCCCAGGGTCTCGTTGTACTTCGGATCGCCGGTGGCGTCGGTGAAGCCCTGGATCTCCAGGTAGACGTTCTTGTTGTCGCCCTTCAGCTTGCTGGCGAAGTCGGCCAGGCGCTGCTCGGCTTCCGGCGACAGTTCGTGGCGGTTCAGCGGGAACTTCACCGAGTCGTCGCTCAGCACCACCGAATACAGGAACTTGCCCTCGGCCAGCTTGCCGGCGTCGGTCGCGCGCTTCAGCGCCTCCTGGCTGGTGCGGTCCACCTCGGCCAGCTTGCTGTCTGTGCTGTCGACCCGCGTGTTCACCGCGCCGACCTGATCGTTGACGTAGCCCTTGGTCGCGCAGCCGCTGACCGCCAGGCCGCCAGCCACCAGAGCGCTCACCATCATCATCTTGTAATTCACGCTAAGCATGGGACACCCTTCCACCATTGTTTCAACACCGAGCACCAAGCTGAACCGTTCGACAGTTCAGCAGCGGCGCTTCGTCAGTTGAAAACCGACATTCGAAAGAGGCGAATTCTGGGCCTGTTCTAGACAGACTTGGCCATTCTCACGAACATCTCTACGCCGCTCCTTAGTAACGCGCGCGAACGGGCAAACCGGGCAAAGGTTCCCGATAAATATTTGCGATATGTGAGGGCTGAGAGGTCATCCTGGACCTCTTTTCCGGTCTTCGCCAGACAGAAAAAAACGGGCGCGCCCATCGGACGCGCCCGTTGCAGATTCGACGGTGACGCAGCGTTACTGCAGCGTCGCCTTGCCGATCGTCAGGCCGTCGCCGCCGGCGCCGACCGAGATCACCCCGCCATCCTCCAGCTCGCCGGCCAGCAGCTTCTTGGCGATGGGGTCGATCAGGTCCTTCTGGATCACGCGCTTGAGCGGGCGCGCGCCGTAGACCGGGTCGTAGCCCTTGTCGGCCAGCCACTGCAGGGCCTCGGCGTCCAGCGCCAGGGTCATGCGGCGCTCGGCCAGCATCTTGTCCACCCGCTGCAGCTGGATGCGGACGATGTCACCCATGTTCGCGCGCGACAGGCGCTTGAACAGGATGATCTCGTCGATCCGGTTGAGGAACTCGGGGCGGAAGTGGCCGCGTACCGTGTTCATCACCAACGGACGAACCTCCTCGACGTCAGAACCGTCCTCCTGGTTGGCCAGGAACTCGGCGCCGAGGTTGGAGGTCATGATGATCAGGGTGTTGCGGAAGTCGACCGTCCGGCCCTGGCCGTCGGTCAGGCGACCGTCGTCCAGCACCTGGAGCAGCACGTTGAAGACATCCGGGTGGGCCTTCTCGATCTCGTCGAACAGCACCACCTGGTACGGACGCCGGCGCACGGCCTCGGTCAGCGCGCCGCCCTCGTCGTAGCCGACATAGCCGGGAGGCGCGCCGATCAGGCGGCTGACCGAGTGCTTCTCCATGTACTCCGACATGTCCATGCGGGTGATCGCGTGCTCGTCGGCGAACAGGAACTCGGCCAGGCTCTTGGTCAGCTCGGTCTTGCCCACGCCCGTCGGACCCAGGAACAGGAACGAACCGATCGGCTTGGACGGATCGTGCAGGCCGGCGCGGGCGCGGCGGACCGCGTCCGACACGGCTTCCAGCGCCTCGTCCTGACCCACCACGCGACCGCGCAGCTGGTCTTCCATCTTCAGCAGCTTCTCGCGCTCGCCTTCCAGCATCTTCTCGACCGGCACCCCGGTCCAGCGGCTGACGACGGCGGCGATCTGCTCGGCGTCGACGACTTCCGGCGTCAGGGCCTTTTCGGTCCCGCCCGTCTCGCCGGCCTCGGCTTCCGCCAGGCGGCGTTCCAGGGCCGGGATCTCGCCGTACTGGATCTGGCCCGCGCGGGCGAAGTCGCCGGCGCGCTGGGCGGTGGCCAGGTCGGCGCGCAGGCGGTCCAGGGCCTCGCGGGCCTGAGCGGCCCCGCCGACCTTGTCCTTCTCGGCCTTCCAGCGGGCGGTCATCTCGTCGCTGCGGAACTGCAGGTCGTCGATCTCGACCTCCAGGTTCTCCAGGCGCTGCTTGGAGGCCTGGTCGGTTTCCTTGGACAGGGCCTCGCGCTCGATCTTCAGCTGCACTAGGCGGCGGTCGATCTCGTCCAGCTCTTCCGGTTTGGAGTCGATGGCCATGCGCACGCGGCTGGCGGCCTCGTCGACCAGGTCGATGGCCTTGTCCGGCAGGAAGCGGTCGGCGATGTAGCGGTTGCTGAGCGTGGCCGCGGCGACGATGGCGGAGTCGCTGATGCGCACGCCGTGGTGCACCTCGTACTTCTCCTTCAGGCCGCGCAGGATCGAGACGGTGTCCTCCACCGTCGGCTCCTGCACGAACACCGGCTGGAAGCGACGGGCCAGGGCCGCGTCCTTCTCGACGTGCTTGCGGTACTCGTCCAGCGTGGTGGCGCCCACGCAGTGCAACTCGCCGCGCGCCAGGGCGGGTTTCAGCAGGTTGGAGGCGTCCATCGCCCCGTCGCTCTTCCCGGCCCCGACCAGGGTGTGCATCTCGTCGATGAACAGGATGATCGAGCCCTCGGCCGCCGTGACCTCGCCCAGGACGGCCTTCAGCCGCTCCTCGAACTCGCCACGATACTTCGCGCCGGCGATCAGGCTGCCCATGTCCAGCGACAGCAGCTTCTTGTCCTTCAGGCTCTCGGGCACGTCGCCATTGACGATGCGCTGGGCCAGGCCCTCGACGATGGCGGTCTTGCCGACCCCCGGCTCGCCGATGAGGACGGGATTGTTCTTGGTGCGGCGCGACAGGACCTGGATCGTGCGACGGATTTCCTCGTCGCGGCCGATCACCGGATCGATCTTGCCGTCGCGGGCGGCCTGGGTCAGGTCGCGGGCGTAGCGCTTGAGCGCGTCGTAGCCGTCCTCGGTCGAGGCGCTGTCGGCGGTGCGGCCCTTGCGGACCGCCGCGGCGGCGGTCTCAAGGCCCTGGGCGGTGGCCCCGGCGTCCTTCAGGATCTTGGCCGCGTCGCCGCCTTCCTTGGCGATGGCGATCAGCAGGCGCTCGGTGGTGACGAAGGCGTCGCCGGCCTTCTTGGCGCCGGTTTCGGCCGCATCGAAGACGCGCGCCGTGTCGGGCTTCATATAGAGCTGGCCGCCGGCGCCGTCGACGCGCGGGGTCTTGGCCAGCAGGGCGTCCACGGCCGCGTCGGCCGCGTCGGGCCGGCCGCCGGCGCTCTGGATCAGGGCGCGGCTCAGGCCGTCCTTCTCCTCGAGCAGGACCTTCAGCAGGTGTTCGGGGCCCAGTTGCTGGTGCCCCTTGGCCAGGGCCAGGCTCTGGGCCGACTGGACCGCGGACTTGGCGCGGTCGGAATAGAGATCAATCTTCATGCGGTATCCCCTCCAAAGGCGGATTGGGGCCGTTCGCCTCCATCGAGCACAAACGACCTCGGACAGGGATTTAGGTGTGGCCGATCAGCCACACAAGGCTCTCACCACCCCCGCTGGACGATATAGTTCTGCAGCGCCGCGATCCGGGTGGAGTCCGACGGGTGGGTCGAGGCGAACTGCGGGGTGCTGGAGCCGCCCTGGGCCTGCATGTGCTCCCACAGCGTCACCGCCTCGCGCGGGCGGTAGCCGGCCCGCTGCATGAAGTCGACGCCCAGGCGGTCGGCCTCCAGCTCCTGCTTGCGCGAGAACGGCAGCAGGAAGCCGTACTTCGCGGCGTCGCCGCCATAGCTGGAGATCGCCCGCCCCGTGTCGCCGCCGGCCGCGACGCCCAGCACCCCCAGCAGCAGGCTGGAGGTCATGTTTTGCGACTGCCGCTCGGCGGCGTGGTGGGCCACGACGTGGCCGGTCTCGTGGCCGATGACGGCGGCTAACTGGTCGTCGTTGTCGACGATCTTCAGGAGGCCCGTGGTGACGCCGACATGGCCGCCCGGCAGGACGAAGGCGTTGGGCGAAGGGTCCTCGAACACCGCGTAGTCCCACGGACGGTCGCCCAGGCCGGCGGCGTTGACCACCCGCTGGCCGACGGCGCGGACGCGGGCGTTGGCCGCCTTGTCGGGGCTGACCTTGCTCTTGGCCAGGGCCTGGTTCCAGGCCTGCTCGCCGGCCTTGGTCAGGCTGGAGTCATCGACAATCGTCATCTGCTGACGACCCAGCTCGGGATTGTACGCGCAGGCCGAGAGCGCCAGGGCGACGAAGCCGAGGGGGAGGATGCGACGCATGGTGTCTCTCCAGCACGGGCCAGATCCGCCGCCGATTGTATCGACACGGCCTGCGCCCGAACAGATCAGGGTTCACCCCATATCGGGAACGTGCGCGGGGCGGGTCACTTCCCGTCCGCGTACAGCTTGACCACCTCGTAGAGGAACTGGCGGCCGTTCATCAACGCCTTGACCTGGATCCGCTCGTTCAGGCCGTGGATGTGGTCGCCGTCCACGCCCGCCATCAGGCCTGACAGGCCGTAGGTCGGGACGCCCGCCGCATTGGTGAAGCGGCCGTCGGTGGCGCCCGTCAGCATGGCCGGGATGAACGGGACGCCCGGCCAGATCTTGGCGGCGACCTTGGTGGCAGGGGCCATGATCCGCGGCGTCAGCGGCGGCGGCGGGCTGACCGGGTCGGGGTCCTGGGCCAGGGTGATCTTGATGGCCGGGTCGGCGACGATCTCCTGGAGCTGGTCGCGGATGACCTTGGGGTCGTTGCCCGGCAGGATGCGGCAGTTGACGTTGGCCTTGGCCCGCTGCGGCAGGGCGTTGGGCGCGTGGCCGGCCTCGGCCATGGTGGCCACGCAGGTGGTGCGCATCATGCTGTTGCGGCCCGGGTCGCGGGCCAGGATGGCGGCGGCCGCGGCGTCATTGGGGTTGGCGACCATGGCGCGCATGGCGCCGGCCACCTCGGGGTCGGGCTCGATCTTGGCGTTCTGCTCGTAATAGCCCTTGGTGGCGTCGTTCAGGGCGATCGGGAAGTCGTAGGCGCCCAGCCGCGCCAGGCCATTGGCCAGGTGGTAGATCGCGTTGTCCTTGACCGGGCGCGACGAGTGGCCGCCGGCGTTGGTCACTTCCAGCGTGTAGTCCATATAGACCTTCTCGCCGACCTGGATGCCCAGCAGCCGGGGCTGGCCCTTCTCGTCCAGCTGGCTGTCGTCGCCCTCGTTCAGGGCGAAGTCGGCCTTCATGGCCTGCGGGTACTTCTCCAGCAGCCAGGGCACGCTGTTGAACTGGCCGCCCTCCTCGCCGCAGGTCAGGGCCAGCTTGATGTCGCGCTTGGGCTTGAAGCCCTCCTGCTTGTAGCGGATCAGGCTGTCGGTGAAGATCGCCGCCATGGCTTTGTCGTCGCTGGCGCCGCGGGCGTAGAAGTAGCCGTTCTCCTCGACCAGCTTGAAGGGATCGCGCTCCCAGTCCTCGCGCTTGGCCTCGACCACGTCGATATGGGCCATCAGCAGGATGGCGCCGGCCTTGGGGTCCTTGCCGTGCAGCGTGGCCAGGAGGGCGCCGGCCTTCGGATGCTCGTCGGGGAACACCACCTTCACGTCGCTGTCGGGGAAGCCCGCCGCCTTCAGCCGCGCGCCCATCGCCTGGGCCGCCGCCGTGCAGCTGCCGACCGAGGCGGTGGTGTTGATCTCGACCAGCTCCTTGTAGAGGCCGCGGAAGGCGGCTTCATCAGCCGACTGAGCTTTGGCGGAGGTCGCGGCCAAGGCCGGCGCGACAAGCGCCGACAGGGCGGCCGCCGTCAGGAGAAAGGTCTTGGTCTTGCCGCGCATGGTCGCCCCCTAATGTGTTGGGTGCGAGGCTAGGCGGGGTTTGGCGGTCAGCGCAATGGGGGACGCCCAAAACGACGTCATCCCCCGGCGAGGCCGAGGGATGACTGAAGTTCAGGCGATCGGTGGAGAGGTTCAGACCTCTTCCGACTCCGGCGCGGCGCTGCCTTCGAAGCTGCGCGGGGCGCGGCGGCGCTTGGGCTTGGCCGGGGCCTCGCCTTCGTCCGCGGTCGGGGCCGACGGCGCGGCGTCGGCCGGAGCCTCGGCGCGGGTCGACTTGCGGCCCAGGAAGGCCGGGGCGTGGCTGACGTCGCCGTCCTGGCCGCGCAGCAGCGGCGAGGCCGGGGCCTCGCTGGTCAGCGGCGTGGCCTGGGGCTCGATCACGGCCATCGGATCGCGGTCGCGCGGGGCGCGGTCACGGCGCGGACGCTCGCGGCGGCCCTCGCCGCCCTCGCGGGCCTGGCCTTCGCCCTCGGCGGCGGCCGGACGGTCCTCGCGGGGACGCTCGTCGCGGAAGCGGTCTTCCCGCGGACGATCGTCGCGGGGACGGTCATCCCGAGGCCGGTCGTCGCGAGGACGATCATCACGGGGGCGGTCGTCGCGAGGACGGTCTTCCCGAGGACGATCATCGCGCGGACGGTCGTCGCGCTGGCCGTCGCGGGGGCGGTCGTCTCGGTCGCGCCAGCGGTCGCGGCGGCCCTGGCCGTCGCGGTCACGGTCGCGGTTCTGGTTGTTGTCGCGCTGGCCGTCGCGGGGACGGTCGTCGCGTTGCCCGTCACGCGGACGATCGTCGCGTTGTCCGTCTCTGGGGCGATCCTCGCGGGGGCGGTTCTCGAACCGGTCGCGGCGGCCTTCGCCCTGGCCTTCGCCGCCCTCCCCCTCGGCCGGAGCCTCGGTCTGGGCGGCCTCGGGGGTTTCGGGCTGTTCTTCGGGCTCGGCCTCGAAGTCGATCTCGTAGGCCGAATAGGCGTCCTTGCCGATGATGTCGCTGACCGGACGATTCGGCTGGATGGCGCGCAGGACCCGGAAATAGTGCTCGGCGTGCTGCAGGTAGTTCTCGGCCAGGACCCGGTCGCCGGACGACGTCGCGTCGCGGGCCAGCTGCTGGTACTTCTCGTAGACGCTCTGGGCCGCCCCGCGCACCTTCACGCCTTCGGGGCCGTTCGAATCGAAGGCCCGGTTGGCGTTGTGCTGCTGAGGCTTACCGCCGCTACCCGCCCCGCCGCGATTGTTGCGGCCGCGCTGGCGCTTCATGCCCTTGAAATCTCTCATCTTCTCTTCTGAACCTGTCCGGCGGCGATCGGCGCGTCCGGTGTTTGGCCTCTGGAGCGGAGTGGAACCGTGTTGGGTCCTGCCTTCGATGTTCTAGAGACGCTGGTTTCCGTAGAGCCTCCGCCCGGTTCGGGCGCGGCGATCAGCCGGATCGGCCGGTCGCGCCTGCCAGGGGAGTATCGCGATCATCGAGACGATCGCTGTTCCCGTCACCCGGCGTTTTGGAAGGAGACGCTATTCGTCTACCGCCTCACGCCAGGGTTTCCAAGGAATTTTTCAAAACGGCTATTTCGTACCGGTCACAACGCGGTCGTTGACCGACAGATCCTTGATGGTCCGCACGTTCTGGGCGCCGGCCGCCTTGAACAGGGCCTCGACGGCCTCCGACTGGTCGTAGCCGATCTCGACGGCGAACATCGCGCCGGGCTTGAGCACCCGCAGGATCTCGCCGGCCAGGAAGCGATAGGCGTCCAGGCCGTCGGGGCCGCCGTCCAAGGCCAGGCGCGGCTCGTGGTCGCGCACCTCGGGCTCCAGGGTCTCGATCACGTCGGTGGCGATGTAGGGCGGGTTGGAGACCACCAGGTCGAAGCTCTCGTCGCCCAGGCCGTTGGTCCAGTCGCCGCGCAGCAGGGCCACGCGACCGGAAAGGTCCAGGTTGGCGGCGTTCTCGCGGGCCACGGCCAGGGCCTCTTCCGAGACGTCGATGCCCAGGCCCTTGGCGGCCGGGCGCTCGGCCAGCACCGCCAGCAGGATCGTGCCCGAGCCGACGCCCAGGTCCAGCATGTTGAAGGCCATGGCCTCGGGGAAGGCCTTCAGCACCTCGTCGACGATGACCTCGGTCTCGGGGCGCGGGGTCAGGACGTTCTTGTTGACCTGCAGCAGGATCTTCCAGAACCCCTTGCGGCCGATGATGTGGCTGACCGGCTCGCGCGCGACGCGGCGGTTCAGGAAATCCTCCAGGGTCGCCATCTGGGCGTCGGTCAGCACGCGGTAGGGATCGCTGATGATGTCGGTGCGGGTGACGTCGGCGGCCACCTCCAGCAGCAGGCGGGCGTCGATGGCCGGCTGGTCGATCTGAACGGACTTCAGGCGATCCTTGGCGGCGTTCCAGGCTTTGACGAGGGTCAGGGTCATGAGGCGGGGTCTTACTCCGCCTCGCGCGCGGAGGCGACCTCTCGGTGTTCAAATTTCGTCAGGCGAGGCTGACCTCATCCCCCTCCCGCACCGCCCCGCCTTCGTCCACGCGTAGGTAGATGCCGCACAGCATGTGGCCGTAGAGGTCGAACAGGGCCTTCACCACCTCGATGTCGCGCTCGGCGGTGACCGGATCGACGTGGGTGGCGGCGCAGCGGACGATGGGTTTCAGCACCTCCGCCCTCGCCTGCCCCACCCGCATGGTCCGCCCCGTCCAGTCGTTCTCGACCCAGGCCGGCCAGCCCTCGACATAGAGGTTGGCGCGGAAGCGCAGGGGATCAACCGGCCGGCCGAGCCGAGCCTCCAGGTCGCGGACGCTGGCCAGGTTGACGATGGAGACATAGCCGCTGCGGCTGTCCATGAACCGGTGGTCGCTCGGTCCCTCGACCACGCGTAGCGGGCCCTGGACCTCGTCACCCAACAGGTCGGCCAGCCAGGCCTCGAAGCCGCGCCGTCCGTCGGCCCCGCGCAGGTCGCCGGCGAAGTCCGGGCGCCCCCCGGCCCGGGCGGAGAACACCCCGGTCGCCTCGTCATAGGCGGTGCGGGCCTTGGCCACGGCCGGGATCTTGGCCAGCACCGTGAACTTCATCTTCGAGATGTGCCCCGGGGCTTCGGGATCGAAACCGCTGGGGCCGTCCTCGACGGCGTAGAGGCGGTCGCAGGGAAAGCACCGGCCCGCGACCAGCTCGGCCCGCTCAAGGCGCTCGGGCGTGAAGCCCTTGACGGGGTGGCGGTAGAGACTGGCGATCCGGGCGTGCATGGCGCGCAAGGTCGGTGACGACTCGGGCGTTGGCAAGGCGGCGCTTGGGCTCACGCGGAACGGAGCCGCGCCGGTGCGTGTTCCTCCAGCGGAGGGCCAGACCATGACCGACACCGTTCCGCGACGCCCCATCCGGTCGTGGATCGCCTCGCGGCCCTATCACCTGGCGCCCTGGATCGCCCTGCTGGCCCTGGTTCCGTTCGTCCTGCCCCGGCGCGGGCCGGCCCTGGCGCCGAACGAGACGCAGCTGGATCACCCGCCCGGCCTGTCCGAGGACCGGGCCATGCCGCCGCAGGACTTCGACAAGGCCGAGCCGATGCGCGGCCGCGCCGCCCGGCACCCGCACCGCATTCCGGTCCTGGGCTGGCGCGACATCCTGTGGCGCACCTTCCGCGAGATCAGCGTCGACCGCCTGCCCGCCGTGGCCGGCGGCGTGACCTTCTACACCCTGCTGGCCATCTTCCCGGCCATCGGCGCCTTCGTATCGCTGTACGGCCTGTTCGCCGACGTCGGGGCGGTGGAGAAACAGCTGCAGKACATGTCGACCGTCTTCCCGGCCAGCGTCGTCAACATCGTCGGCGAGCAGATGCTGCGCCTGGCCAGCCAGGAACAGGCCAAGCTGGGCGTGGCCTTCGTGGTCAGCCTGCTGCTGTCGATCTGGAGCGCCAACGCCAGCATGAAGGCGCTCTTCGACGGGCTGAACATCGCCTATGACGAGGACGAAAAACGCAACTACGTCACCAAGACGCTCTGGACCTACGCCTTCACGCTTTGCGCCCTGATCTACGCGGTCGTCCTGGCCAGCGTGCTGATCGCCGCGCCCGTGGTGCTGGACCGGATCGGCCTGAGCGCCGCGGCGGTGTTCTGGATCCCTCTGCGCTGGCTGATCGTGCTGGGCGTGACGGCCTTCGCCTTCGCCATGCTCTACCGCTTCGCGCCCTGCCGCGCCCGGCCGCGCTGGCGCTGGGTGATCTGGGGCTCGGTGTTCGGGGCGGCGGCCTGGCTGGGCGGCTCGCTGGGCTTCTCGGTCTATGTGAACCGCGTGGCCCATTACGACGCCACCTACGGCCCGCTGGGGACCGTGATCGCCTTCATGGTCTGGATGTGGTTCTCGATCATGACGGTGCTGGTCGGGGCCGAGCTGAACGCCGAGATCGAGCACCAGACGGCCATCGACTCCACCACGGGGCCCGAAAAGCCGATGGGCCAGCGCGGCGCGGCCATGGCCGACACCGTGGGCCTGGCCTTCCATCCCTGGGAGTTCATCCAGCGCGAGGCGGGCACGGTGAAGCGGGTGTCGGGGCGCTACTGGGGCCACGCCACCGGCTGGAGCAAGGCCAAGCGCCCGCCTCCGCCGAACACGACGCCGCCCAGCTGAGCCTTGGCGAACGCGGGTCGCGCCCCTAAGTGTGCGGCATGATCTTCGCCCCCGCCGTCGACTCCGAATTCCCCGCCATCGTGGCCCTGGTCAATTCCGCGTACCGAGGCCAGGGCGCCCAGGCCGGATGGACCACCGAGGCCGGCTATATCGACGGCCAGCGCATCGACCTGGAGAGCCTGAAGCAGGACCTGGCCGAGGCCCCCGACGCCGTGCTGCTGACCCTGCGCGACGAGGAAGGCGGCCCGCTGCTGGGCTGCGTCTGGATCGAGCCGGACGGCGACGCGCCCGAGGGCGACGCCCAAGGCGGCCCGGCATGGTACCTGGGCATGCTGACCATCCGCCCTGACCTGCAGGACCGCCAGCTGGGCCGCGCCCTGCTGGCCCACGGCGAGGCCTACGCGGCCGGCCTGGGCGCCAAGCGCGTGCGCATGACCGTCGTCCACCTGCGCGACACCCTGATCGCCTGGTACCAGCGCCGGGGCTACGCCCTGACCGGCGAGACCAAGCCCTTCCCCGTGGGCGAGCGCTTCGGCAAGCCGCAGCGCGAACTGTCGTTCGTGGTGCTGGAAAAGACCCTCTAGGTTCGCCGCAAGCCGATTGACCAACTCAACCCAGACAAGCATAATCATTATCTGGGGTTGAATTTCCCACCAGGCTCGCAGATGGGCGCGTCGTGACGACGACGGCGCCCCGTCGCGCGCGCCGACCCGCTCGAACACCCCTGGAAGGCCATCACAGCGAACGATCCGTCCCTGGACCCTCGAGGAGCAGACCCATGACGAAGTTGGGCGTGACGATCAGCAAGGTCATTCTCTGCACCACGCCCCACCTGGACTGGGACTGGATCCTTCCCTTCACCGCCCTCTGTTCGAACAACCCGCCGTACGACATCAACGGCTTCACCTATTTCAGCGCCACCGGCGGCGACGCCTTCACGATCTTCAACCAGGCGTCCGGCTTCCTGGTCCCGAACGGCGCGCCCAACCCGGCCTATTTCTATTCGGTCTGCGAGATGGGCTTCCTGAAGGCCTTCACCGAGGCCAATCCGCAGCTGGCCGGGGTGCTGAAGCAGGCGGGGACCAACCTCGAGATCCTGGGCGGCGGCATCACCTCGCCCGACAGCCTGCTGCCGCACGGCGAGGCCTTCCTGCGCAACTACCTGACGGGGACCAACTGGGTGCAGCAGGCCTACGGCCTGTTCCCCAAGCACGCCTACGTGCCCGACGACTTCGGCCACGACTCGCAGCTGCCCGTGATGCTGACCGCCATGGGCTTCCAGGGCGTGACCTTCGAGCGGGTGGCCGGCGGCGCGCCGACCAACATCCCGCCGCTGGCGGGCCAGGGCCAGTCGCCCGCCGAGTGGATGACGGCCAACGGCACCGAGTTCATCTGGGGCGCGCGCGACGGCTCCACCGCGGTGGCCCACTGGATGCAGAACGGCTACGGCCAGGGCTCGAACCTGACGACGGAGAACGCCGTCAGCGCGATCCAGAGCTACATCACCGCCAACGCGCCCTCGTCGGTGACGCCGGTGCTGTACGTGCCGGTGGGCACCGACTTCGCCCTGCCCGTCGACACCGCCTCGTGCGCCCAGATCTGGAACGAGAGCGGCTCGGCGGTGGTCGCCGTGGCGGGCACCTTCGACGACTACATCCAGGCCATCGTCGACAGCGGCCTGCTGGGCGCGCCGCAATCCTTCCGGCCCCAACCCTACTATTCGGGCTGCTACCAGACGCGACCGCGCATCAAGCGGCTGCACAACGACGCCACCCGCGCCCTTCTGGGGGCCGAGATCTTCGGGGTCATCGCCGGGGCCCGCAACGCCAAGAGCTGCGCCGCCGCCTGGCCGGTGGAGCTGCAGGCGCGCACCTCGGCCCTGCGCGAGGCCTGGCTGGGCCTGGCGCCCAGCACCCACCACGACTTCATCACCGGCACCGCCGCCGACTACGTCTATCGCGGCGAGCAGCTGCCGCGGCTGGCCGCCGCCCGCACCGGCGCCGAGGGCCTGCGCCTCGACGCCATGCGCGAGATCGCCGCCCAGGTCGACGCCGCGCCGCAGTCCGGCGAACAGCCCATCGTGGTGTTCAACCAGCTGGGCTTCCAGCGCAGCGGCCTGGTCGAGCTGGAGGTCCCGTCGGCGCTGGACCCGTCGATCTTCTCCAGCGTGCGCACCCCGTCCGGCAACGTGACCCTGCAGCCCAGCGCCGAGGGCAACCTGCTGTTCGCCGCCACCGGCGAGAGCCTGGGCTACACCACCTGCTACCTGTCCACCGAGAGCGTGTCCCCGACCGCCGAGGCGACGATCACCACCTCGAACGGCGGCGACTCCTACGTGCTGGCCAACAGCCTGATCTCGGTCGAGGTCAGCGCCGCCTCGGCCTGGGCCATCGACACGATCCTGGACCTGCAGTCGGGCGATCCCCAGGCCAACATCCTGAGCGGGACGTCCAACCAGCTGGGCTTCTACAACGACGCCGACGGCAACAACTACCGCTACTCGCCCGAACAGGGCCAGGGCTATCCGGCCCTGACGCTGGACACCAGCGTCACCACCACGGTGACCGGGCTCCAGGTGCTGGAGACCGGCCCGCTGCGCGTGCGCCTGCAGGCCGAGGTCACCTGCAGGGTGGCCGAAGCCGACTACCCCTATGTGCTGGAATATCTGCTGGTCGCCGACGAGCCGTTCGTGCGCCTGCGCACCACGGGCGCCTGCCCGCTGAACTATTCGGCCATGACGATGTTCCAGCTGAGCGCCGAGGTCGACGCGATCGCCCAGGGCACGCCCTACCACTGGGACGACGCCGTCCAGGTCCGCTACTGGGACGGGCCGTCGATGCAGGCCACCCACGACTTCCTGATCCCGGAGACCACCTCGGGCGCGCCGCTGGCCGCGATCTATCACGGCGCCATGCCGGCCTGGGGCCAAGGCGCTCAGAACAGCAACCTGCTGGTCGGCGGCCTGGCTCGCAATCCGGGCCAGAACTATTTCGGCTGGTGCCAGCTGCCCCTGCCGCCCGGCGGCATCGACCCCGACGTCCACACGATGGAATACGCCTTCCGCGTGCCCACCGGGATCAATGTGGACAGCAATGGCAAGGCCGACCCCGGCAACGGCGCCCAGCTGATCGAGGCCCTGGGCTACACCACCCCGCTGACGGCCCTGGTGGCGCCGGGCAATTCCACCAACCAGCTGCCGGCCGCGGTCTCGCTGGCCTCGGTGAGCGCGGTATCGGGAAGCGCCGCCCCGATCCTGACCGCGGCCAAGGGGGCGGAAGCCAATCCGGGGAACCTGATCCTGCGGACCTACCAGGCCTCGAACGCCAGCATGGACGTGACGGTGTCGCTGGCGGGCCTTCAGAGCTTGGGCGGGAGGGTCCAGAACGCCAGCCTGGTCACGGCGCTGGAACAGCCGATCAGCGACGCCCAGAGCCCGACGGTGTCCGGAAGCGAYGTCGGCTTCACGTCCGGCCTGGCGCTGGCGACGCTGCAAGTCGGGTGGTCGACGTCGAACTTCTGAGGACCGGAAGGCGCGGCGACGCGCCCTTCCCCTTTCAAACCGTCATTCCGGGCCTTGTGCCCGGAAACCCTGGTTCAGCTCACACGTGAGGCGCAAGCGGTTCGCCAGCGAACCGCCCCTGCTGCACCTGCGGTGGATAGAGGGGTTCCGGGCACAAGGCCCGGAATGACGGATGTCTTTGTGAGGGCGCTTCTCAATCGATCAAAACGCCCAAGCGGTTCCTAGAACCCGCCCTCTTCCAGGCTGGCCAGGCGCGCGGCCTGGTCCTCGGCGATCAGCGGCTTGATCACGTCGTCCAGGGCGTCGCCCTCCATCACCTTGGCCAGGTTGTAGAGGGTCAGGTTGATGCGGTGGTCGGTGACCCGGCCCTGCGGGAAGTTGTAGGTGCGGATGCGCTCGGAGCGGTCGCCGCTGCCGACCTGGCTCTTGCGGGCGTCCGAGCGGGCGGTGTCCAGGGCCTCGCGCTGCATGTCGTACAGGCGCGCCTTCAGGTTCTTCATGGCCCGGGCGCGGTTCTGGTGCTGCGACTTCTCCGAGCTGGTCACCACCACCCCGGTCGGCAAGTGGGTGATGCGGACGGCCGAGTCGGTCTTGTTGACGTGCTGGCCGCCGGCGCCCGACGAGCGGTAGGTGTCGATCCGCAGGTCGCTTTCGTTGATCTCGATCTCGACGTCCTCGGCCTCGGGCAGCACCGCGACGGTGGCGGCCGAGGTGTGGATGCGGCCTTGGGCCTCGGTGGCCGGCACACGCTGGACGCGGTGCACGCCGCTCTCGAACTTCCAGCGGCCGAACACGCCGTCGCCGGTGACCGAGGCGATGATTTCCTTGTAGCCGCCCATCTCGCCTTCCGAGACGCTGTCGATCTCGACCCGCCAGCCCTGCAGCTGGGCGTAGCGCTGGTACATGCGGAACAGGTCGCCGGCGAACAGGGCCGCCTCGTCGCCCCCCGTGCCGGCCCGGACTTCCAGGATGGCGGAAGCGTTCTCGTCCTTGTCGCGCGGGGCCAGCATCAGGGCCAGCTCGCGCTCCATGACCGGCAGCTTCTCGTCCAGGGCCGTGATCTCGTCGGCGACCATGGCGGCCATTTCCGGATCGCCGGCCATGTCCTCGAGATCGGCGCGTTCGGCGCTCAGCTTGGCCAGGGCCTCGACGGCCTCGGCCACCGGGCGCAGCTCGGCGTGCTCCTTGGAGAGCTTGACGATCTCGGCCCCGTCGGTGGCCGCGCCCATGCGGGCTTCGACTTCACGGAAGCGGTCGAGAACTTGGTCGAGGCGGGCCTGGGGCAGTCGCAAGGGGAGATGTCACGCTGTGGGAGAATGGGCGGTCTCTCTACCGCTCCGAACGCCCCGCGTCACCCCTTGGCGGGTGGACCTGTAAAGCGCGACCATGCGCCCCTATCTCCCGAGCGCGGCCAAACCCATCCCCCGACGCCGCGCCTTTCCTTCGGAGCCCTCCATGCCCCTGTCGATGCATCGCGCCTCGGTCCCCGTCTTCGTCCGCGCCCTCAAGGTGCTGGCGACCCTGCTCGAAAAGGGCGAGGCCCACGCCAAGGCCCAGGGCCTGAACCCCGACGACCTGGTCGCCGCCCGCCTGACCGACGACATGCTGCCGCTGTCGGGCCAGGTCCAGCGCGCCTCGGACGCCTCCAAGGGCGCGGTGGCCCGGCTGACCGGCGTCGAGGCCCCGCCCATGCCCGACGAGGAGACGACCTTCGCCCAGCTGCAGAAGCGCGTGGCCGACACCCTGGCCTACATCCAGAGCGTCGATCCCAAGGCCTTCGAGGGCAGCGAGGACCGCACCGTGGAGCTGAAGCTGCCCGGCGGCGCCCTGACCTTCACCGGCGAGGACTACCTGCTGGGCTTCGCCCTGCCGAACTTCTTCTTCCACGTGGTCACCGCCTATGACGTGCTGCGCCACAAGGGCGTGCAGATCGGCAAGCTGGACTATCTGGGCCCGGTGCAGAGCTAGGCCCCGCGGCCGGGGACACGCACATGTGCGTGTCCCCAATCGGCGCTTAAGGAACCGCCTTCACCTCGACCGACACCACCTGCCGCACCGACCGGCCCGGACGCAGGTCGCCGTCGACGACCAGGCGGTAGGGCCCCTCCTTGGCGTCCAGCGGCTGGCCGTCCTTGCTGTCGGCGATGATCACCGGATTGGCGCGATAGATCGGGTCGGTCTCGCCCAGCGAGTAGGTGGCGGTGAAGCCGTCCGCGCCCTTGGCCACCACCACCTGGTTCAGATAGCGCCCCATCAGCCGGTCGCCCGACACCACCCCGGCCTGCTTGAGCGCCGCGTTCAGCACGGCGCCCTCGTAGGTGATCTGCTTGCCGTGGGCGGTGAAGGTCGCCTTGGCGCGTGGCAGGGCCTTCAGGTCGGCAGGGGTCAGGACCACGGTGTCTCGCCCCTGGACCGTGACCTTGAGGTCCTGGGCCACAGCGGGCGTCGCGATCAGGATGGCCAGGGCGGCGAGGAGGAGCGGACGCATGGGGGGCCCTCGTGTGGAGGTTCGATCTGGACGTGATCCGACCTGTCAAACAAGCCCCAAACCTCCGCTCATCCCGGCGAATGCCGGGACCCAGATCCTATGGCGGTGTGTCGGGCTGGATCAGCTCAGAGCTCGAGGAACCCACCTCAAAGCCATTCCATCTGGGTCCCGGCATTCGCCGGGATGAGCGGATTTTAAAGAGCTCAGTACAACAAGGTTTTGCCGATCACCCCCGAGCCGTCCGGCAGGGGCGAGATCTGCTTGATCATCACCTGGCTGCCCTTGGCGAACCAGAAGCGGGTCACCGGGGTCTCCGGGCGGTTGTAGTCGGCCGTCACCAGCCAGCAGTCCACCTTGCCGCCGCCCGGCAGGTCCAGCGTTTCCGACCCGGCCACCTTGAACACATAGGCCGCCGGCGGACCGCCGCCCGGATGGGTGAAGACGATGCTGGCCTCGTAGCCCGCCGCCAGGGGCAGGGCCTGGATGAACTCCATGTCGGTCTCGAAGTTGAAGCTGGGCTGGGGCGAGGCGACGTCGAAGTCCTTGGCGGCGTTGCCCTCCAGGTCCTTCATCCCGACGATCCGGTCGGGCTGGAAGAGGAAACCCTCGACCTTGGAGACGCCGTCCTTCTGGCTGCGGCGGATGTGGCTCAGCGGCCGGAACGTGCCGACCTCGAACCAGCTGTCCAGCTGGCGGTCCGACGGCGTGGCGCCCACCCCGTCCCAGTGCTGGACGATGTGCATCCGGCGCTTTCCGTCCTGGTCCTCGAAGCGGATCTCGCGGGTCCAAACGTCGGCGACGCGGATCGTGTCGCCGGTTTGCTTGAAGCGCAGATAGCGGTGCGCGCCGGGCTTGAGGTTGGCGAAGCGGGCCAGGGGCTGGCCGACGGGCACGGGGGTGACGGCGGCCTGGGCGGCGGCGGCGCTCCCGGCCAGCAGCGCGACGGCGAGAAAAGCGGAACGGACGGCGTGGGACATGGACGGCTCCGGGTTTCGACGGGCCGCACCAGAGCTCAGCCGTCCGCCCGCGTCGACTTAAGTTTCTGCAATCTGCTTCAGCCCCGCGACGACCAGCGCGGCGTCGGCGGCAGGTCGGCCAGCAGGCGCGGCGCTTCCTTCGAAGCGCCGGCCGGACGGGTCTCGACCACCAGCGGGTAGAGCGAGACCACCAGCAGGGCCGCCATGGTCAGGTTGAAAACGCGCAGCACCCTGGGCCGGTCCAGGAACGGCCGCAGGCCCCGGCCGAAGCCGGCCCAAGCCGCGCTGCAGGGCGCGCCCACCAGCATGAAGGTCCCGGCCACCAGGAACACCGCGCCCGTCGAGCCGTCGGCCATGTAGGTGGTGGCGGCGGTCAGGGCCATGGCCCAGGCCTTGGGATTGACCCACTGGAAGGCGGCGGCCTGCAGGAAGGTCATCGGCTGAGCGCCGGCCTGCTTGTCGGACACCCCCTTGGCCGTGGCGATCTTCCAGGCCAGCCACAGCATGTAGGCCCCGCCCACCCACTTCAGCGCGTCGTGCAGCACCGGGAAGGCCTTGAACACCCCGCCCAGGCCCAGGCCCATGGCGGCGACCATMACGCCCAGGCCTGCGCTGATCCCCAGGATGTGCAGCACCGTGCGGCGGAAGCCGAAGTTCGCGCCCGACGCCAGCAGCATCATGTTGTTGGGGCCGGGGGTGCCGGCGGTGGCGAAGGCGAACAGGACGAAGGCGAGCAGCAGTTGAGCGGTCATGCCGGACACTCCAAAAGCGGAATGTCACGGTCATCTTGCCAATTGCATCATGAGTCAAAACCTATATTGTCACCATGACAATTATGGAGACATGCATGGCGGGCTGGACCCCGACCCTGCCGCCCGGCGACGCGCCGCTGTACGAGCGCCTGCTGGACGCCCTGCGGGCCGACATCGCCTCGGGCGCCCTGGCCGACGGCGTCCGCCTGCCGCCGCAGCGCGACCTGGCCCACCGCCTGGGCCTGGGCCTGGGCACGGTGACCCGGGCCTATGTCGAGGCCGAGAAGGCCGGGCTGATCCAGGGCCATGTGGGACGCGGCAGCTTCGTGCGCGGGCCGGGCGTCACGTCCCGGACGGCCGTCGAGGCCGCCCTGATCAATCTCAGCCAGAACATCGCTCCGCTTTCGCCCAGCGCCGCGCGGATCGGCGAGACCCTGTCGCGCCTGCGCCGCCGGCCCGACCTGCTGGAGAACCTGGCCTACGCCCCCTCGGCGGGGCTGGAGCGCCAGCGCCGGGCCGGCGCGGCCTGGCTGGCGCGGAGCGCGGGCCTGGACGGTGCGGACTGGCGGCGAACCCTGTGTTGCGCCGGCGCCCAGCACGCCCTGACCCTGGCCTTGGCCACCCTTTGCCGCCCGGGTGACACCGTGCTGTGCGAAGCCGCGACCTTCCCTGGCTTCAAGGCCCTGGCCGATCATGTCGGTTATCGCCTACGGGGCGTGGCGATGGACGAGCAGGGCCTGCTGCCCGAGGCGCTGGACCGCGCCGCCGCCGAGACCGGCGCCAAGGTGGTCTTCGTCCTGCCCACCCTGCAGAACCCAACCGCCCGTTCGATGAGCGCCCGCCGCCGGGCCGAGATCGTCGCCGTCGCCCGGGCGCGCGACCTGACGATCGTCGAAGACGGTATCTACGCCATCTTCGGCAACGGCGCGGACGAGCCGCCGCCCCTGGCCGTGTTGGCGCCCGAGCGCACCTTCTACGTGACCGGCGTCTCCAAGTCGCTGGCCCCGGGGTTGCGGGTCGGCTTCCTGGTCGCGCCCAGCGAAGACCATCTGGAACGCCTTCTACGCGCGGTGCGGGCCCAGTTCTACGCCCCGCCCAATTTCGGCGGCCTGATCGCCACCCAGTGGATCGAGGACGGCGCCGCCGACGCCATCGCCACCGAGATCCGCGACGAGATGACCGGCCGGCTGACCCTGGCCCGCGACATCCTCGGCCCCGCGATCACTCCGCCCGGCTCGCCCCACGCCCCGCACGTCTGGCTGCCGATGGACGAGCTGGCGGCCGAACGCCTGGCCGGCCGGGTCCTGCGCGGCGGTGTCGAGATCACGCCGCCGGCCGCGCCGATCGTCGAGCCTGGGCTGATCAGCGGCGCGCGCCTGTGCCTGGGCGCGGCGGCCGACCGCGACACGCTGGAGCGCGGCCTGAGCGTGGTCGCCGCCGCCCTGGCCGGGACGGAGGAGCGGTCACGGGCGGTAATCTGACGGGCCCGCCGATTTGTTCTAGACGTCGGAGCCGGCGCGTCGGAGACCTCGCGTGATCCACCCTCAGCCAGGAGCCGCCATGGCGACCGCCACCGCCCGCATCAGCGACGCCCGCTACGCCACCACCATCACCACCGGCCGCCACGAGCTGACCGCCGACGAGCCGCCGCGCAACGGCGGCGCCGACGTCGGCCCCGCGCCCTTCGACCTGCTGCTGGCCAGCCTTGGCGCCTGCACGGCCATGACCCTGAAGATGTACGCCGAGCACAAGCAGTGGCCGCTGGAGTCGCTGGAGGTCCGGCTGCACTATCACGGCGGCGAGACCCCGCCCCGGATCGAGCGCGTGCTGGTCCCCGCCGGCCCGCTGGACGACGCCCAGCGCGCCCGCCTGGCCGACATCGCCGAGCGCACGCCGGTGACCCTGGCGATCAAGGGCGGCGTGCCGATCCAGACCTCGCTGGGGTGAAGCCGCCGGTCAGGCCGGCCGGGCGCCGGCCGCCATGGCCGCGCTCATGGCGCGCCAGGCCTCGACGTTCATGCAGGCCAAGTATTCGGCCTGCATGTCGGGCGTGAGGATCTCCATCATCTGGCGACCCTCAATCCAGATCTCGACGACGCCGAACATGCCGCCGCGCTTGCGGTATTTGGCCGGCCAGCCCTCGCGGGCGGCGATGGCCATCACCGTTTCCAGGTCGAGGTCCGTGGCGACGGCGGCGTGGGTGGCGGTGTAGGCCGGCTGGCCGGTGTGCTCGCCGTGGGCGTCGGCGTCGCCTTCCGTTTCGCGCAGCACCACGTCGACCGGATAGACCTCCAGCGCCGTCCCGCGCGCGTCGCCGGCCAGGGCGATCCAGCCGTTGTCGGAGATCGGCGGGAAGCGGAACGCCTCGCCGCCCCAGAGCTCGGCCAGCACCTGGGCCACGTGTTGCGGATCGTGCGCCGCGATCKACATGTGAAATAGCATCGGTATCCCTTTCGTGGGGCGCTCAATGCAATGTGGCACAGATTGTGTCAATACGGGTTTGACACTTTTTGTGCCAGACTCTATCTGGACCCCCATGGATGGTTCAGCCCACAAGCCCGGCGCCCGCGAACAGAAGAAGGAGGAGGTGCGCACGCGCATCGCCGACGCCCTGATCGAACTGCTGGCGGAGGGGCGGATGGACATCAATCACGACCTGATCGCCGAGCGGACGGGCCTGGGCCGGCGCACCGTCTATCGCTACTTCCCCGACCGCGAGACCTTGCTGGCGGGGGCCACCCACCGCGTGCGCGAGCTGGCCGGGCCGCGCGTCGCCTTCCCCCAGACCGAGGCCGACCTCACCGACGCGCTGCACGACATCTATACAGGCCTGGACCGCATCGCGCCGATCACCACCCTGGTGCGCTCCACGCCCCAGGGGCGGGCGATGCGGATGGCCGACAGCGGGCGTCGGGTCGACGCCTACACCCAGGTCGCCGCCGACCTGGTCAAGGACCTGCCGCCCGAGGACCAGAGGCTGGCGACGGCGGTGCTGCAGGTGCTGCACACCACGCCCTGGCTGGAGATGCGCGACCAATGGGGCCTGGACGGCGAACAGATCGCCAAGGCCACGGG
This sequence comes from Caulobacter sp. 05T431, assembly GCF_056665975.1. Lineage (NCBI taxonomy): Bacteria > Pseudomonadati > Pseudomonadota > Alphaproteobacteria > Caulobacterales > Caulobacteraceae > Caulobacter > Caulobacter sp. 05T431. Next base: position 40,196 of record NZ_JBFTKU010000006.1, read on the forward strand.
CTGGGCGATGCGGACGCTGATCGCGGACCTGCGGGCCCGCCAGGGCCGCCCGCTGGATCGGGACGGCTGAGGCGCCCTATTCGGCCGCGATCGCCTTGGCGTCGGCCTCGGCCTTCAGCTGGGCCGCGCGTTGTTCGACCAGCTCGACGATGTGGTCGATCATGCCGTCGTTGGACTGCTTATGGTCGGGCTTGCCGGCCATGTAGACCATGCCCGAGCCCGCGCCGCCGCCGGTGAAGCCCAGGTCGGTCATCAGGGCCTCGCCCGGGCCGTTGACCACGCAGCCGATGATCGACAGCGACATGGGTTGGGAAATATGAGCTAGCCGCGCTTCCAGGGCCTCGACCGTCTTGATCACGTTGAAGCCCTGACGGGCGCACGACGGGCAGGCGATGATGTTGACGCCGCGGTGGCGCAGGCCCAGCGACTTCAGGATGTCGAAGCCGACCTTGATCTCCTCCACCGGATCGGCGGCCAGGCTGACCCGGATCGTGTCGCCGATGCCGGCCCACAGCATCGAGCCGATGCCGATCGAGGACTTCACCGTGCCCGTGCGCTGGGCCCCGGCCTCGGTGACGCCCAGGTGCAGCGGGCAGTCGATGGCCTCGGCCAGCTGGTAGTAGGCCGCCACCGTCATGAACGGGTCGCTGGCCTTCACGCTGATCTTGAACTCGTGGAAGTCGTGGTCCTGCAGGATGCGGGCGTGGTTCAGCGCGCTCTCGACCATCGCGTCGGGGCACGGCTCGCCGTACTTCTCCAGCAGTTCGCGCTCCAGCGAGCCGGCGTTGACGCCGATCCGCATCGAGCAGCCGTGGTCGCGGGCCGCCTGGATCACGTCGCGCACGCGGTCGGGGCTGCCGATATTGCCCGGATTGATCCGCAGGCAGGCCGCGCCGGCCTGGGCCGCCTCGATGCCGCGCTTGTAGTGGAAGTGGATGTCGGCCACGAGCGGGACCTTGGCCTCGCGGGCGATGGTCCTGAAGGCGGCCGTGGAGTCGGTGTCGGGGCAGCTGACGCGGACGATGTCGGCGCCGGCCTCCTCCAGCTGACGGATCTGCTCCAGCGTCGCCTTGGCGTCGCTGGTCAGGGTGTTGGTCATCGACTGGACGGTGATCGGGGCGTCGCCGCCCACCTCCACGTTGCCCACGCGGATCTTGCGCGATTGGCGGCGCGTGATCTGGCGCCAGGGACGGACGTGCGTGTGGTCTGCGGACATGGGGCCAATCTAAGGGGTTTGGCGGCGGAACCCAAGAGCGGGCGCGTGCAGGGCGCGAGGAGAAATGTCGCGGGCGCCACGATCCTGACGCGGGCGGGTGGTCTCTGGAGCCTCCCAAAGGCGGTTCTGGAGTTTCGATGAGCGGGCGACCGCAGCCGTACGATCCCCTGGTCCCGACGCCGGTCCCGCGCCGGCGGGCGCGCGTGGACGGCCTGATCGCCGGGGCGGTCAGCCTGGCGGCCCACGCCGGCCTGCTGCTGGCGATCCTGGCCGTGCGCATCCAGCCGCCGATGATGGACGAGCCCGACCCGATCGCCGTGGCGCTTTACCAGCCGCCCCCTCCCCCGCCCGAGCCGCCCAAGCTGGCGCCCGAGCCTGCCGGCGCGCCGGCTCCCGCCGAGCTCTCGCCGCCCAAGCTGCCCGTCCGCCMGCCGAAACTGGTCCCGCCGCGCGAGGTCGAACCCCTGCCCGCCAAGCCCGCCCCGACGCCCCAGGTGGTGGCCGAGCTGGGCGAGGCCGACCTGATCGGCGCGGCCACGGCCGGCACCGGCTCCGGGGCCGGCGGCGCGGGCAGCGGTCCGGGCGGCGGCGGCTGCGACATGGTCCGGCTTCTGCAGGACGCCCTGCGCAAGAACCCGCGCGTGCGCGCCGCGATGATGCAGGTCCACCCCGAGGCGGCGGCTCGGGGCAAGGCGGTGCTGGTTTGGAACGGCGACTGGGTGCAGAGCCCGGGCCAGGAGGGCAAAGGCCTGGCCGGCGTGCGCGAACTGATCATGCTGGAGGTGGCCTTCGCCCCCAAGGCCTGCCGCGACGACCCGATGCGCGGCCTTGTGCTGATCTCGCTGAGCGACGGGCCGGGTGCGCCGCGTCTGGCGCTGGGGTCGAGCCGCTGGAACTGGTCGGACCTGCTGTTCGCGAAGTCTGGGCGCGGGCGGGGGTAGGTCCCTCAACCTCACTCATAAACCCGTCATCCCGGGCCTTGTGCCCGGGACCCCTGGTTCGGCTCTCACGTGAGATGCATTGGCGCGCCAGCGCGCCACACCCCCGCCCTTGCGGCGGACAGAGGGGTCCCGGGCACAAGGCCCGGGATGACGGCTGAAAATGTTGAGCGTTAGCCCTGCGGCTTCGGCGCGGGAGCCGTGGTCGGCGCGGCCGGCTTGGGCTGCGAAGCCGCCGCCACGGGCGCCGGAGCGGGCGCGGCCGGAGCCACCACCAGCTTGCCCAGGGCCGTCGTCGGGGCGCTCATGCGGCTGGTCAGGGCGCCGCCGTTGTAGACCTCGAAGGCCTGCGGGTCGGAGACCTCGGCGATCAGGCCGCCGTTGCGCGGGGCGCGGAACGCCTCGCCGGCCGCCATCCAGCGGGTGAAGTAGATCGCGCCGGCCGCGTCGTGCACGGTCAGCGAACCCGGCTTGCGGGCCTGCAGGATCAGGCCCGAGGCCTCGGCCGGGGTCGCGCCGTAGACCGCGCCCTTGGCCCGGAACGGCATGCCGACCTTGACCGCCTGGTTCGGATCGACGCCGGCCTTGGCCGCCTCGGCGGCGCGGACCTTCGAGGCGGCGGTCACCGCGTCGGCCGAGCCGCCGTTGGCGGCGGCGTCGTCGAGGCCGGGGGTCTTGTAGGGCTCGGGCGTGGTCGATTCGACCGGGGCCGGCAGCGGGGCGCCCAGCGAGACCGAGCCGTCGCCGGGACCACCCGGGCCGCCGGGACCGCCGCCGTTGGCCGCGACGGCGGCCGGCGCGTTGACGGCCGCGGCCGCTTGCTCCTGGGCCACCTGGGCCGGCGGGGCGTCCTTGGCGATGGCGCGCTGGGCCACGTTCCACAGCACGATGGCGGCCACGATCAGCACGCCCAGGGCCAGGACTAGGCCCAGGCGCGGGTCACGCTCGTGGCGCACGCCGACCGGGGCGCGCAGCGGCTCGCTGTCGTCGGGCACGTCGACCTTGAAGCGGGCCACGGCGGCGTCGCCGTCCAGGCCCAGCACCTTGGCGTAGGACTTCACATAGCCGATCGTGAACGGCCGTGAGGGCAGCTCGTCCAGGCGCAGGTCTTCCAGCGCCTCGATGTAGCTGAGACGGATGCGGGTGGCGTCGGCGACGTCCTGCAGGGTCAGGCCGCGGAACTCGCGGGCCGCGCGCAAGGCCGAGCCGATGTCGACGCCATAATCGATCGAAGGCTGGTGCTCGGCCAGCGGCGCGTCCTCGCGCTCGCCGTCGGCGACCAGATGCAAGTGCGAGACCCTGCCCGTATCCAGCGGCATGGCTGCCATGAGACCCCAAATTCGCGTCGCCGGAGAATTCAGCCCCCTCAGAGACGAAACCGACGACTTACCCCACCCGTCCTAGCCGGGATTTGTTAATACTTTATGGTCGATATCAAAGTAAGTCGCCGGATTCAATACACTATACGGCGGCGCTTGGTTAACCCAGGCCGTGTCTAGACGGCGACGTAAAGCTTGCGCGCCAGGGTTTCGATCTCGCCACGGAGCGACCCGGCCGAGGTCTTCAGCAGCGCCTCGACATTGCGCCGGGCGGCCTCGCGGTCGCACGACAGCACCATCTGCTTGACCGGCCCGATCCCCGCCGGCGGCATCGACAGGCGGTCGAAACCCAAGGCCAGCAAGGCGAAAGCCTCCAAGGGCCTGCCCGCCATCTMGCCGCAGACCGAGACCGGCGTGCCGGTGTCGGCGCAGGCCTGCTGGATGGTCTTCAGCGCGCGCAGGGCCGCCGGGGACAGCGGATCGTAGCGGTCCGAAACCCTTGGATTGCCCCGATCGGCCGCGAACAAATACTGCATCAGGTCGTTGGTGCCGACCGAAACGAAGTCGGTCATCGGCAAAAGCGCGTCGAGATGCCACAGCAGCGAGGGCGCCTCGATCATCGCCCCGACGTCCAGACGCTGCGGCGCGGGCCGGCCGCGCTTCAGGGCCCAGGCGACCTCCTGGTCGACGAAGGCGCGGGCGGCGCGGAACTCGTCCACATTGGCCACCAGCGGGAACATGATCCGCAGCTCGCGGCCGCGGGCGGCCTTGATCAGGGCGCGGATCTGCATGCGCAGCAGGGCCGGCCGGTCCAGGCCCATGCGGATGGCGCGCCAGCCCAGGGCCGGATTGTCCTCGCGCTCCAGCTCCATGTACGGCAGCAGCTTGTCGCCGCCCAGGTCCAGGGTGCGGAAGGTGACGGGCATGCCGTTCGCGGCTTCAAGCACCTTCTCGTAGAGGCTGGTCTGGGCCTCGAGGCGCGGCATCTCCTCGGCGACCATGAACTGGAACTCGGTGCGGAACAGGCCGATGCCCTCTGCCCCCGTCTCGCCCAGGATGTCCAGGTCGACGGCCAGGCCGGCGTTCATCAGCAGGGTGACCTTGCCGCCGTCCTTGGTGACCGCCGGCGTCTCCCGGATCCGCGCGAACTCGGMCTTGCGCTGGGCGCGGACCTCCATCCGGGCCTGCAGGGCCTTGATCACGTCGGCGCGCGGCCGCAGCCAGGCCTCGGCGGTCTCGGCGTCGACCACGACGGGGTCGCCCTCGCTGACCCGGTMGCGCAGGCCGGCCAGGCGGCCCACGCACGGGATGTCCAGGGCCCGGGCCACGATGCCGGCGTGGCTGGCGGCCGAGCCCTCCTCCAGGAGGATGCCCTTCAGCTTGGTGCGGTCGTATTCCAGGAGGTCGGCCGGACCCAGGTTCCGGGCGATCAGGATGGCGTCCTCGGGCAGGACGCGCACGGCGTGGACGTCGCCCGACAGGTGGCGCAGCAGCCGGTCGTTCAGGTCTTCCAGGTCGTGCAGGCGCTCGCGCAGATAGGGGTCGCGGGCCTGGCCCAGGCGGGCGCGGTGCTCGGAACGCACGCGCTCGACCGCCGCCTCGGCGGTCAGGCCCGAGCGCACGGCTTCCTGCAGCGACCGGTTCCAGCCCCGGTCGTGGGCGAACAGGCGGTAGGTCTCAAGCACCTCGTACGACGCGCCGAMCAGGCCGTGCTGGCCCTCCAGCATCTCGTCGATCTGGGTCTGCAGCGCCTCGACGGCCCATTTCAGCCGGGCCTCCTCGGCCAGGGCGTCGTCGGACAGCAGCTGTTCGGGGGCCACGGGCTGCTCGTGCAGCACGGCCACGCCGTACGCCAGGCCTTCGGCGAAGCGCGCGCCCTTCAGCCGCTCGGGCTTGTGGGGCGCGATCTCGACGTCCTTGAGCTCGCCCTGGCCCAGCAGCTCGCTGGAGCTGACCATCTCGGCCAGCACCATGGCGATGATCTGCAGGTCCTCGACCTCTTCCTCGTCATAGATCCGCTCGGTGCGGTTCTGGACGACCAGCACGCCGATCGCGCGGCCGCCGCGCAGCAGGGGTACGGCCAGGAAGGCGTGGTAGGGATCTTCGCCGGTTTCCGGGCGGTACGAGAACGACGGGTGGCTGGCGGMGTCCGACAGGTTCAGCGGCCGGCCCAGGCGCATGGTCTCGCCGACCAGGCCCTCGCCCGGCTTCAGGCGGGTGACGTGGACGGCGTCGCGCGACAGGCCCTCGGTGGCGAACAGTTCCAGATCGCCCGAAGCGCGGCGCAGATAGATCGAGCAGACCTCGGCGACCATCGAGATGGCGATGGTGCGCACCACCATGTCGAGCTTGCCCTGGGCGGGTCCCGCCCCGGCCATGGCCTCGCGAATCTGCCGAAGCAGGCTGCGTGGTCCCCGAACAGCGATCCCGGACGCCGCCATGTCTGCGCGCGCACTCCCCTTTGGTCGGTACGGCTTAGCCTGACAGAACGCGTCAGGGGTTAAGAAGCCGCATCGCCCTCAGCCGGGCTATAGCAGATTTCGCGCCGCGCACAGCGTTCGCTCGCGGTCAAATCGTGGTTCGCGCACGAAAAAGGCGCCGCCCCCGAAGGGACGGCGCCGGTCGTTTCGGCTGGAAGGCTGTTAGCGGCGCTGGCCGTAGTAGCCGTTCCCATACTGGCCGCCGCTGTAGCGGTAGCCGGTGTTGTAGCGGTCGTCGCGATGGTCGCGGCCGTAACCGCTGTTGTAGCCGCCACCGTAGCCCGACTGGCCGTAGCCGTTGTTGTAGCCGTAGCCGCTGTTGTAGCTGGACCCATAGCCGTGGCGCGGGTCGCGATAGCTGTTGGAGTAGCGGTGATCGCGATCGTTGCTGCCCGTGGAAGCGCCCAGGGCGGCCCCGGCGACGGCGCCGATGGCGATGCCGCCCTTGTCGCCGTCCGACAGCGCCGCGCCGGCGATGCCGCCGATCAGGGCGCCGAGGATGGCGCGTTCGGTCTTGTTGCTCTTGTCGCCGGCGAAGGCGGCCGAGGCGGGCAGGACCAGGGCGCCGGTGACGGCCGCGGCGACGGCGATCTTCGTGAACTTACCAATGGTCTTCATGGCACTTGCTCCATTCGAAGCGTCATGTCCGGGGAAGTCCGGTTCGGCGCTGTTGGAGCCTTTGTCGCAAAGTGGCCTTGAACCCGATCTGAACGGCGATGTTCAGCTTACAGTCATGTTTGCGGCGCGGCGACGAACTTGCGAAGGAAGCGGCGGCGCGTCAAAGGTCGCGACCTTCACCATGGCGGCCTATCGGATGTCGAACCTTCTCCTTGCCCGTAAGATCACGCGCCTTCACCCGGCCGCGCTGACCGTAAGTTGGCTGGTGGTCAGCGTCACATCGACATTGGCCCCGCTCTCGCCCCTGTCCCCAGTCCTGACGCTGACCTTGATCACCCTGATGTGCGGCTGGGCCTGGGCGGTCTACACGGTGTCGATCGCGATGACGCCGGCGCCCGTCGCCCCGCGCTGGGCCTCTTGGCTCTTCCTGGTCCCGCCCCTCCTCGCCGTGGTCGCGGAAGTCGCCCATCTGTCGATGGACAACACGCCCCTGGCTTTCGCTTTCTTCGCGTTCCTGTTCTTCGCGCTGTGGCGGTCGGCCCAAGCGTTGCTGGTCGCCGATCCGCAGGGGGGCCCGGCGACGGCGGGACGCGTCTTCGGCACGATGATGCTCTTCTTCTTTGGGCTGGTCGGGGTCTGGGTCCTGCGTCCGCGCATCCTCCGCGTGGCCGGCCCGGCGACGGCCTAGGCGGCCACGGCCTCGGCGCCGGGCCGATGCAGGTGCACCGACCACAGCACGCCGGCCAGCATCAGGACGATCGCCGCGGCCTCCAGCGGCAGCGGCCAGCGGGCGTCGTGCAGGAAGCCGTAGACCAGGGCGAACAGGGTCTCGAACACGATCAGCTGGCCTGACAGCGAGAGCGGCAGCAGGCGGCTGGCGGCGTTCCACAGGCCGTTGCCGATCACCGAGGCCCCCAGGGCCACGGCCAGGCTGACGCCCCAGAACAGCATCCAGTCGGCCGGGACGTGTGGGGTCGCGCCCAGGAAGGCCGGGATCACCAGCAGCAGCGACAGCAGGCCCGTGACCACGCCGGTCAGCAGCGACCACTCGTGGCTGTTGAAGCGCGGGGTGGCGGCCAGGCGGCGGGCGTTCCAGACGGCGTAGATGGTCCAGACGGCCAGGGCGCCGACCGCCGCCAGCAGGCCCAGCACCAGGCGTCCGACATCGACCCCGGCGGCCGTCTGGAAGGCGGCGATGTTGATGCAGACCACGCCGGCGGCRACCAGCAGCAGCGGCGCGGCCAGCCGGCGCAAGGCCACGCCCTCGCCAGGTTTCGCGCCGACCAGGGTGATGGTGACCGGCAGCAGGCCGATGATCAGCGAGGCCGGGGCGACGCCGGCGATCTGCACCGAAACCGCCAGGCCGACGTAGTAGACGATGTTGCCCAGCAGGCTCAGGCCCGCCAGGTCGCGCCAGTCGGCCAGGGTCAGCCGCGCCAGCACCGAGCGGGCGCTCGGGACCAGCAGGGCCGCCGAGGCCAGGCCGTAGCAGAGGTAGCGCCCAGCGGTCATCTGCAACGGGGTGAAGGCGTGCAGCAGCTTGGGGGCCAGGAACACCCCGCCCCAGAACGCCCCGGCCACGAGGCCGCAGAGAAGTCCGATCACGAGGCGCTGGCGCGAAGTCATGCGCCGGAGGTAGCAGAGCCGGCTCCGGGAAGCTTGGCGAAACCTCCCGGAGCCTTGGCGAAAAGTCCTACTCCGCCGGCTCCAGAACCGCCTCGTACGGCGCTGCCTGGGCCGCGAGGGCGCGCTGGAAGGCGGGCCGGGCCTCGCAGCGGCGGACATAGGCGTCCAGCACCGGGTTGCCGCTGACGAGGTCGGTCTCGCGCGCCAGGCGCAGCACGGTGGTCATCATCAGATCGGCGGCGGTGAAGCGCTCGTCGGCCAGGTATTGGCGGCCCTTCAGCCAGGCGGCCAGGCCTTCCAGCCGCCGGATCGCGAAGGCCTCGGCCCCCGGCCGCCGCGCCTTGGCCCAGGCTTCCTCGGTGAAAAAGACGTCGATCAGGAACAGGTTCTGCAGGGCCGGCTCGACCGAGTTCAGGGCGGCGATCAGCCAGGTGTGCATCCGCAGCCGGGCTTCCGGATCGACGGGCGACAGCACGGACGACTTCTCGGCGATGTGCAGCACGATCGCGCCGCTCTCGAACATCACGAACTCGCCGTCCTGCATGTAGGGCACCTGGCCGAACGGCTGGACGGCCCGGTAGCCGGGGGTGTCCTGTTCGCCCTGGTCCAGCAGACGGGCCTCGTACGGAATCCCCGCCTCCTCAAGCGCCCAACGGACGCGAAGGTCGCGGACCAGCCCTTGGGCGAAGGGCGGGACCGAGCGGAAAGCACTCACCGTGATCATCATGCGGCTCCTCGTTGTGAGGCCCCGGCGGGGCCTTCGAAGAGAAGTCGCGTCAGGGGGCGCGATTTCGACATCGCGCTCGGAAAAATCAGCCTTCGGCGCCGCGCCGCCAGGCGGCCGGGGTCACGCCCAGCCGCGCCTTCATGGCCCGGGTCAAGGCGCTCTGGTCGGCGTGGCCGGTGCGCACGGCGATCTCGGCGATCGACAGACGGGTCCCGGCCAGCAGGCGTTGGGCCGCGCGCAGACGGGTGTCGGCCAGCTGGCCGTGCGGCGAGCGGCCGTACGCCGCCGCGAAGCCCGCGTAGAACCGGCTCTGGCTCATGCCCGCCTCGGCCGCCAGCTCGGCGACGGCCAGGGGCCGGGCGAAGTCGCGCTCGATCAGGGCGGCGGCGCGGGCCAGGCGCGGATCGGGGCCCAATCCAGCTTTGGGCCCGCCGGCCGCCAGGGCCCGCAGCAGCAGCGGCGCCCACAGGGCCGCCACCTCGTCCTCGACCCGCCGCGCGGCGTCGCCGCAGACGAAGTCCAGCAGCCCGCGCACCGGGGCGTTGACGGGCAGGAAGGTGCGATCGCGCAGGGCCTCGAACGGGGCGATGAGGTCGGCGCCGATGTCGGCCACCACGAACAGGTTGTCGCCGTCGGCGGCGAAGGCGTGGCGAGTCCCGCACGGGACCAGCACCGCCTGGCCGGCCTGCACCCGGCCGCCGCGGCCGTCGACCTCCATCTCCAGCACGCCCCGGCGCGGCAGGACAATCTGGTCAAAGTCGTCGTGGGCGTGGGCGTCGCCGTCKGCGCCGTAGCGGCGGAGGGACAGTTGGGCGGGGCGGCCGTTCAGTCCGTCGTGCATCGCCGCCGCCTCCCTCTTTCGTCAGCCGTGCCCCGGCAGGGCCAGCGGCTCGCTGATGGCTTCGACCAATTGCTTGGCCTGCTCGACCGCGCCCTCGATGTCGCGCTCGATGAACGCCACCTCGGCGTCCGTCAGGGGATGTGGGGCGGCGATGACCTCGCGCAAATAGGCGCGCTTCTCGGGCTCGGTCATGGTCCACCAGCCGACGGTATGGCCTTCCTCGATGACCGCGTCGCCCATGGCCAGCAGGTCGTCCTCGTCGAAGATCGGCCGGCCGGGCTGCTCGGGGAACCATTGGCCGTCGTCGGGCAGGTGGCGGTCCAGCTTGCGCAGCAGCGCCGCCAGCCACGGGCTGACCAGCAGGGGTTTCTCGTAGCCATCGCCGAACTTGGCGCGCAGCAACAGGTCGTACAGCAGCTCCAGCCCCGCCTCGCCCTCGAAGGTGACGGACTTCTTCTCGGGATCGAAATGGAAGACCGACATGGAGGCTCCTGGAAGGGATTCGCAGCCCTTCATAACGTCCGAACGCGACGTTTAGCTAACGGCGGGACTTGCCCCGCCGCGCAAGCCTACAGCTGGTCCAGCCCGTAGGCCGCGTGCAGCGCGCGCACGGCCAGTTCGGTGTAGGCCGCGTCGATCAGGACCGAGATCTTGATCTCCGAGGTCGAGATGACCTGGATGTTGATGTTCTTCTCGGCCAGGGCCTGGAACATMGACTGGGCGACGCCGGCGTGCGAGCGCATGCCCACGCCGATCACCGACACCTTGGCGACGTCCTCGTTCACGGCCACGTCTTCGAAGCCGATCTCCTTCTGGGCGGCGCGGACGATCTCGACGGCGCGGACGGCGTCGCGCTTGCCGACGGTGAACTCCATGTTCGCGGTGTCGGCGCTGCGGGCGCGCGACTGCACGATCATGTCGACGTTCACGTTGGCGTCGGCCAGGCGGCCGAAGATCTGCGACGACACGCCCGGATGGTCGGGCAGGCCCAGCAGGGTGATCTTGGCTTCGTCGCGGCTATAGGCGACGCCCGAGACGATGCGCTTTTCCATGATTTCTTCCTCGTCGCAGACGATCGTACCTTGGCCCGGGGCTTCGCCCGGCTCGACGAAACTCGACAGCACCCGCACCGGGACGCGATGGGCCATGGCCATCTCGACAGAGCGGGTCTGCAGCACCTTGGCCCCCAGCGAGGCCATTTCCAGCATTTCCTCGTAAGAGATCTTGGCCAGGCGCTTGGCCTTGCTCTCGATCCGAGGGTCGGYCGTGTAGACGCCGTCGACGTCCGTATAGATGTCGCAGTCGCCCTTCAGCGCGGCGGCGATGGCCACGGCGCTGGTGTCCGAGCCGCCCCGGCCCAGGGTGGTGATGCGCTGGTCGGGGGTCACGCCCTGGAAGCCGGCGATCACGGCGATCTGACCGGCCGCGAAACAGGCCTCCAGATTGGCCGGCGGGATGTCCTCGATGCGGGCGCGGCCGTGGGCGTCGTCGGTCAGGATCGGCACCTGCCAGCCCAGGAACGAGCGGGCGTTCAGGCCCATGTTGCGCAGGGTCATGGCCAGCAGGCCGGCCGTCACCTGCTCGCCCGAGGCCACGACGGCGTCATACTCGTCGTCCGACTCCGGCAGGCCCTGGGCCGCGCGGCCCGAGCCGTCGGTCCAGGCGACCAGCTCGTTGGTCTTGCCCGACATGGCCGAGACCACCACCGCCACCTGCTTGCCCGTGGCCACTTCGGCCGCGACCAGGCGCGCCACCCGGCGGATGCGCTCCAGGTCGGCCACCGAGGTGCCGCCGAACTTCATCACCAGACGTGACACGCCCTACCCCTGAAAAACCTAAGGTCAATTCTTGCGCCGGGGGCGGACGAACCGCGCCGCTCGCGCAAGCCGCGGTCTTCTAGCGGCGCAGCGGCGCAACGGCAATGTCGCGGACGTGTCTTTTTCGTCGAGTGCGACGTCTCGCCCTGTGCCGCCCGCCGCGTCGTTGCTAAATGAGGACCATGAGCCAGTCCGCCGACGCGCCCCCCTCCGCCGGAAATGCCCCCTCCTGGAGCATCGACCCCGCCGACGTGGCGCGGTTCTCGGCCATCGCGGCGGAGTGGTGGGACCCGCGCGGCAAGTTCGCGCCGCTGCATGTGTTCAATCCCTGCCGACTGGGCTTCATCCGCGAGCAGGCCCTGGCCCGCTTCGACCGCGACGGCAACGCCCGGACGCCGTTCGAGGGCCTGAGCCTGCTGGACATCGGCTGCGGCGGCGGCCTGCTCAGCGAGCCGATGGCGCGGCTGGGCTTCAAGGTCACGGCCGTCGACGCCTCGGAGAACAATATCAAGACCGCCGCCGCCCACGCCGCCGAGCAAGGGCTGGAGATCGGCTACCGCCCCGCCACCGCCGAGCAGCTGCTGGCCGAGGGCGCGGGGCCGTTCGACGTGGTGCTGACCATGGAGGTCATCGAGCACGTGGCCGACCCGGGCCAGTTCCTGCGCACCTGTTCGAAACTGCTCAAGCCCGGCGGCCTGATGATCGTCGCCACCCTGAACCGCACGCTGAAGGCCCTGGCCCTGGCGAAGATCGGCGCCGAATACGTGCTGCGCTGGGTGCCGCCCGGCACCCATGACTGGAAGCAGTTCCTGAAACCCGACGAGCTGCGCGCCTTCCTGGCCGGCGAGCCGGTGGACGTCAAAGGCCCCTTCGGCGTGGCCTACAACCCCCTGACCGGCCGCTGGAGCCGCTCGGCCGACGTCGACATCAACTACATGATGACGGTGACCAAGGACTGAGGCTGGAGGCCCTCTCGCGCCGAAACGGAACCTGTACCGCCGCCGCGCCTTTATTGGCCAGGGACATCCCATCTAAGGATTGGCGGCCGTAATCGGGGGCCGAGCGTCGATCCGTTCGTCGGAACGGAGAGCTATCATGACTTCCAAAACCACTGTGTGGCTGATGGCCTCGGCCGTCGCCCTGAGCGCGGCCGCGCCTGTACTGGCCCAGTCGGCCGACGCGGCCTACCGCCAGCGCCTGGAGACCTACGGCGACCAGCGCGCCGTCTACGACGCCCAGAGCGCCGACTATCAGCAGCAGCAGCGCGATTACGACCGCGACCGCTCCAAGTACCTGAGCGACAAGTCCGACTACGACCGCCGCTACGGCGCCGGCGCCTACGACCGTCGCTATCCGCAGTACGCCACGCGTTTCGACAGCCCCAGCTACAACAGCAGCTCGGACTATTACCGCGAGCAGACGGCGTTCGAGCACGACCGCCAGGTCTATGAGGACACCCGCCGCGACTACGACCGTCGCAACGGCTACGGCGCCTATGATCGCCGCTATCCCGACCAGGCTCGGCGCTTCAGCGTCAGCGGCCAGGCCTACACCACCAGCAGCAGCGACTATCTGAGCCAGCGCGCCCAGTACGACCGCGACCGCGCCGACTACGAGCGGGCCCGCGCCGACTACGACCGCCGCTACGGTTCGGGCGCCTATGACCGCCGCTATCCCGACTACGCCACGCGCTACGGCGCGCCGTACGCCGGCAGCTATGGCGACGACGTCTCCTACAACGCCCCCTGCCGGAGCGACGCCCGGAAGAACGCCACCGCCGGCGGCGTGATCGGGGCCCTGGTCGGGGCCGTGGCCGGCTCGAACCTGGCCGCCCGCAACGCCAAGCCCGAGGGCACGGTGCTGGGCGCCCTGGTCGGGGCCGGCGTCGGCGCCAGCATCGGCAACGCCTCGGCCAAGGGCCGCTGCGACGCCAATGGCCAGTACTGGACCTATGACGACACCGTCGCCTACCGCGAGAGCAGCCGCTATCGCGCCAGCTCCAGCAGCGTCTACAGCGACTACAGCCGCCGCTGCCGCCTGGCCCCGGCCGACACCGACTACAACGGCCGGGTCGAGACCCGCTATGTCCGCGTCTGCCCCGACAGCGCCGGCCGCTACCGCGTCCAGGGCTAGAGTCTGAACGGGGATGAACGGAGGCGCCAGAGCCGCTTCATCCCCGGTTCAGGTCGGAAAGCCGACACTGATCGAACCCAATACGAGCTTGGGCGTTCATTGCGCTCAAGGACCACAAACCAAGAACGGAGCTCGCCATGCGCGCCCAACTCAAGACCCTCGCCGTCGTCGTCGCCCTGGGCTTCACGGCGTCCACCGTCGCGGTCACCGCGGCCGAAGCCCAGACCCGCCACAAGGTCTGGGTCTGCAAGAGCACCAAGAGCGCCCGTAACAAGGGCACGGTGATCGGCGCCCTGTCGGGCGGCACGCTCGGCGCGGTCGTCGCGGGCCACGGCAACAAGACCGAAGGCGCCCTGCTGGGCGGCGCGGTCGGCGCGGTCGCCGGCAACCAGATCGCCAAGAAGAACTCGAAGAACAAGAACTGCCACTACGAGTACCGCTACTACTAGAGCATGGCAGCCGAAGGTGGATGCCGGTTTCGGCGTCCGCCAGGCTCTAAGCCGTTGAAATGGAGCCTGGCTTTCAGCCAGGCTCCGGGCGGCTCTGCTTGAAGGCAGGTCGGGCGAAGGGGACGGGAAACCGTCCCCTTTTGCGTATGCGGCGCGTCGGTCAGCCCGTCGCGCGCAGCAGGACGGCCTCGTCGAGGGCTTCGCGCAGGGCCTGTAGGCGGGAGCGGCTGACGGGCAACGGCGGCCCCTCGCGCATGTGAAGCCGGCCGCCGCCGTTCTGCCGCTCGAAGCGCTGAACCTGGGCCAGGTTGGCGATCGCCGATCGATGGACGCGCAGGAAGCCCGGCGGCAGTTGGGCCTCAAGCTGGTCGAGACGCGCCGCGTGCAGCAGGCCGCGCCCGCCGATCAGCCGCAGCTCGGCATAGTCGTCGGCCCCCACCACGGCCAGGATCTCCGCCACCGGCACCAGCTCTACGCCGCGCGCGGAGGCCACGGTCAGCCGGTCGGGCCGGCTGGCGGCCCGGGTGAGCGCGGCCTCCCGGCCACGGTCGTCGCGGCCCAGCCGAACGACCTCGGCCATCAGCAACGGCACGACCAGTCCAGCGGCGAGCAGGAAGTAGGACAGGTCCACCAGCCACTCGGGAAACCCGACGGCCAGGACCAGGAACAGCGCCAGATAGGCCAGGGTCGGCCGCGCCCCGGTCAGGCGCTTGCGGACCCCGGCGGCGGCCGCGACGCCGGCCAGGATCACGCCGATCAGCAGGGCCAGCCCGGTCTTGAGGTCGAAGCCGGGCGCGAAGGCGGTGAGGCCGACGGCGACCGCGGCCAGGACCGTCATCCGCCGACGCGCCCCAGGCAGGAAGCGGCCGGCGGCATAGGCCACCAGCATGATCGAGAACGCCCCCGACAGCGCCCAGATCGCGCTCATCCGCCAGGCGTGCAGGGGATAGGCGTAGGAGACCAGCGCCCGGAGATTCTCCACGACGGCCTGCAGGGCCGCGACCCCCGCCATCGCGGCCAGGACCAGGCTCGACCCCGTGCGGCGCAAGGCGTGGATCACCCCGAAACCGAACGCCGCGGCCAACAGCGCGCCGGCCGCGACGAAGGTCACCGCGAGCAGCGGGATGTGACCCGAATAGGGATAGGGCCCGACCGTCGCCGACATGACCGGGCGGTCGAAACGCAGGCCGCCGTGGAACGACGACATGTGCATCACGACCACGTTCGCCCCCGGCCGCCAGGCGGTTTCGGCGATCGGCATGGCGACCTGGTAGCGCCCCGGAACCTCGGCGCGCGCGTCGGCGGCGGGACGACCGTTGGCGCCGAGCCTCCGGCCGTTGAGCCACACCTCGGACGAAGCCACGCCCGCGACATAGAACGCCTGGGGGCGCGCATCCGCCGGCGCGGGCAGGGTCGCCCGCAGCCAGATCTCCCGGCCCTGGGGATCGATCGCGCTCTCCAGGGGCCGGCAGTCGGTCAGGACCGGTCCGTCGGCTCCCAAGGCGCCGCGGCAAGCCTGCCACGGCAGATCGTTGGCCCTGGCCAGGGTCGCGAAGCCGGCCAGGAGACCGGCGAGGAGGAGGGTTCGCCACATGGCGTCAGTCTAGGGCGCCGCTCGCCGAGATGCGTGGCCATTCACCGATCGGGACGCGCCGTTGACCGAACCGCCCCGGACAAACCGGCGTCGGCCCGGCTCAGTCGGCGGCATGAACAGCACATCCCTTCACCGCCGCGCCCTGCTCGCCTCGGGCTTCGCCGCCGGCCTCGCCCTTCCGACGCTCGCCTCGGCCCAGCCCGCTTCCAGCCAGGCCCAGCCGGGACCGTTCCGCTTCAAGAGCCGCGGCGGCCAGGAGGTCGACGCCKAGCGGGGCTTCTTCGAGGTCCCGGAGGACCGTCGCGATCCCCGCTCGCGYCGCATCCGCCTGAGCTATGTCCGCTTCCCGTCGACGGCGGCCAGGCCCGGCCCGCCGATCGTCTACCTGGCCGGCGGCCCCGGCGGCACGGCGACCGGCGCGGCGGCCGGTCCGCGCTTCCCGATCTTCATGGCCCTGCGCGAGGTGGCCGACGTGATCGCCTTCGACCAGCGAGGCACGGGGCTTTCGAACGCCATCCCGGCGCGCCCCACCTCGACGCGGCCGCCGCCGGTGTTCACGGAAGCCGGGCTGACCGCCTGGTTCCGCGCCGAGTTCCAGGAGGCCTGGCTCGATTGGACCAAGGCCGGCGTGGCCATGACCGGCTACAACACCGCCCAGAACGCCGACGACATCGACGACCTGCGCCGCCACCTGGGCGCGGAGAAGATCGACCTCTGGGGCATCAGCTACGGCTCGCACCTGGCCCTCAGCGCGCTCAAGCGGCATGGCGACAGGATCAACCGCGTGGCCCTGGCCAGCCTGGAGGGCCAGGACCAGACGGTGAAGCGCCCGGCGGCGATCGACGGTCTCCTGCGCCAGGTGGACGCCCTGCTGGACGCCGACCCAGCCGCCCGCGCCGCGGTCCCCGACCTGCCCGCCCTGATGCGCCGCGTGCACGCCAGGCTCGAGGCGCAACCGGCCGTGACGAAGATCACCCTGAAGGGTGCGCCGGGCGAGATCGCGATGGGCGGCTTCGGCGTCCAGATGCTGGCGGGCGGGCTGATCGCCAATCCCAGTAGCCTGGCCCTGCTGCCGAGCCTGTACCTGGCCCTCGACGCCGGGCGGACCGACGTGCTGGCGCCGTTCCTGGGCGACGTGTCCGACCTGCTGAGCGTGACCGGCATGCCCGAGGCCACGGACCTGGCGTCGGGGATTTCGCCCCAGCGGCTGGCCCTGATCCGGCGCGAGGCGAAGGCCGCCGTGCTGGGCCAGGCGCTGAACTTCCCGATGCCGCAACTGCTGGGCGCGGTCCCGGGGGCCGACCTGGGCGAAGGCTTCCGAGCGTCGTTCCACATCGACAACCCCGCCCTGCTGGTCGCCGGCTCGCTGGACGGCCGCACGCCGTTGGCCGAGCAGGACGTGGTCGCGGCCCAGTTCACGCACAAATCGCGGGTGATCGTCGAGAACGCCGGCCACAACGTCTTCGAGGCCCATCCCGACGTGCAGGGCCTGCTGGTGCGGTTCTTCCGCGGCGAGGCCGTGGCCGACACCCGGCTGAGCCTGCCGCCGCCCAAGTTCAAACTGGCGTAGCGGCGCCCCTAGTTGACCTCGGTCTTCTTCGGCGGGGGCGGCGGCAGGGGCGCGATCTTGACGCCGTCCTCGACCAGGGCCTTGACCTCCTTGGGCGAGGCCTCGCCGTAGATGCCGCGCTCCTCGGACTTGCCCTCGTGGATCTCGCGGGCCTCCTTGGCGAAGCGGTCGCCGACATAGTCGAAGTTCTCCTCGACCTGGCGGCGGACCTCGCCCATGGCGGTCATCATCATCTCGCGCATCTTCGGATCGACGGCGGGCGCGGACTTCTGGGCCTTCGTCCCGGCCACGGCGGGGGCCATGATCTGCTTGCGCACGCCCTTGGACCCGCACAGCGGGCATTCCAGCAACCCGCGCGCGGCCTGGTCGTCATAGTCGGACGACGAGCCGAACCAGCCTTCGAAGGCGTGGTCGTGATCGCAGCTGAGCGCGTACTTGATCATGGGGGAAATATAGGGACTACGGGCCCGTGAAGGTACGGGCGTTCTTGAGGGCCGGGATCGCCGCGCGGGCCTTGTCGACGGCCGCAAGGTCGAGGTCGGCGATCAACACGCCCGGCTCGTCGTGGTCAAGTTTCCCGATCACCTCGCCCCAGGGGCCGACGGCGATCGAGCGTCCCCATGTGCCGCGGCCGTCCTCGTGGAAGCCGCCCTGGGCCGCCGCGATCACGAACGAGCCGGTCTCGATGGCCCGGGCGCGCAGCAGGATGTCCCAGTGGGCCTCGCCTGTGGGTCGGGTGAAGGCGGCGGGCGCGGTCAGGACCTGGGCGCCGCCCAGGGCCAGGGCCCGGTGCAGGGCCGGGAAGCGCATGTCGTAGCAGATGGTCAGGCCGAAATTCGCCAGCGGCGTCTCGACCACCGCGGCCCGGTCGCCCGGCGTGTAGGTCGCCGACTCCCGAGCCGTCTCACCGGTGGGCAGGTCGACGTCGAACATGTGCAGCTTATCGTAGGTGGCCACGATCGCGCCGGAGGGGTCGATCACCGCCTGGCGGTTCGCCGCCTTGCCGTCCTCGCGCAGCACCAGGGCCGAGCCGACGTCGACCCAGACACCCAGCTCCTTGGCGAGGTCACGCAGGCCGCGCACCACGATGTCGTCGTCCAGCGAGACCAGGGTCGGCAGCAGTTTGGCCCGGTCCTTCTGCAGGACGTTGGTGCATTCCGGCGTCAGGATGAACCGGGCGCCCTGCGCCGCCGCCTCGCGCACCAGGGGCGCGACATGCTCGAGCGCCGCCCCGTGGGTGGCGGGCGTGCGGGTCTGGATCAGGCCGACTCGAAGCTGGGTCATGCGGCCAGAAGCGGGTCCAGCTTGCCTTCGCGCTCGAGGGCGAACATGTCGTCGCAGCCGCCGATGTGCTGCTCGCCGACGAAGATCTGCGGGAAGGTGGTGCGGCCCGAGCGGTCCATCATCTCCTTGCGCAGCGCCGGATCCATGCCCGCTTCGATCTCGGTGAAGTCGGCGCCCTTGTCGTTGAGCAGCTTCACGGCCCGCGAGCAGTAGCCGCAGAACGGACGGGTGTAGATGGTGACCTTGGCCATGGGGAATCCGTAACAGAAGTCGTTTCGCATCCTCATATAGGACGCGCTTGCATTTCTGTAACGCGCGCGACGACGGCGAGTGACACTTGTGTGGCGCCGGCCGCCAGCAGGGCCCGGGCGCAGCCTTCGGCGGTGGCCCCCGTGGTCAGGACGTCGTCGACCAGCAGCACCCTGCGGCCGATCACCCGGTGGCGGCGCCGTTCAGGCACGGCGAAGGCGGCGGCGACGTTGCGGCGGCGGCCGTCGGCCGACTTGCCGCCCTGGCTGTCGGTGTCGCGCCGACGCACAAGGGCGTCGGCGAGATAGGCCCGGCCGGCCATGGCGCACAGCGGCCGGGCGATCTCGGCGGCCTGGTTGTAGCGGCGTTTCAGCAGGCGCGAAGGGTGCATCGGCACGGGAACCACGGCCTCGGCCTCCTCCAGCAGGTCGGCGGCGCTGCGCGACAGCCAGCGGGCGAACAGGCCCGACAGGTCGGTGCGGTCGGCGTGCTTGAGCTTGAGGATCAGGTCGCGCGAGTGCTCGTCATAGAGGCAGGCGGCCCGCGCCCGGGCGAAGGCGCGGGGCCGGGCCTGGCACAGGGCGCAGCGGACCTCGCCGGCGTCGAAGGCGAACGGCGCGCCGCAGCCGTCGCAGACCGGACCGTCCAGGAAGGTGATGCGGCTCCACGCCTCCGCCGACAGTCCCGAGGTCAAGGCCGCCCCGCCGTCGAAGGCACGTGGCGGCAGGATCAGGTCCAGCATCCCGCGAGCGAACGCCGTCACGCGAGCCGGCGGTTTCCAAGAGGCGCGAGAAGCCCCATCTTGCGCCGACATGACCACCGCCCCCCTGCTCTTCGACCGCGCCCTGCTGCGCGCCCGTCTCGACCGCGCCGCCCCCGGCTTCCAGGCCGCCGAGTTCCTGAAGGCCCGCGCCGCCGAGGACGCCGTCCTGCGCCTGGAGGCGATCCTGCGGGAGTTTCCCGTGGCGGTCGACCTGGGAAGCCGAAACGGCGCTTTCTCCCGCGCCCTTGCCGACAGCGACGCCCGCGCCAAGATCGGCCTGCTGATCGAGACCGACCTGTCGGAGCGCATGCTGGGGAACCGGACGGGCGCGCGGGTCGTCGCCGACGAGGAGCGCCTGCCGTTCGGCGACGAGACCCTGGACCTGGCGGTCTCAACCCTGGCCCTGCACTGGACCAACGACCTGGTCGGGGCCCTGATCCAGATCCGCCGCGCGCTCAAGCCCGACGGCCTGTTCGTCGGCGCCCTGTTCGGCGGGGCCACCCTGACCGAACTGCGCCAGGCCCTGCTGGCCGCCGAGGACGAGATCACCGGCGGGGCCTTCCCCCGCGTCTCGCCGTTCGCCGACACGGTGGACGCCGCGGGCCTGCTGCAGCGCGCCGGCTTCGCCCTGCCCGTGGCCGACAAGGACCGGGTCAAGGTGCGCTACGCCCACCCGATCGCCCTGCTCAAGKACCTGCGGGCCATGGGCGAGACCAGCGTGCTGATCGACCGCTCGCGCAAGCCGCTGAGCCGCAAGGTGCTGTTCCGGGCGCTCGAGATCTATCAGGAGCGCTTCGCCGAGCCCGACGGCCGGGTGCCGGCCACCTTCGAGATCATCACCGTCACCGGCTGGGCCCCGCACGAGCGCCAGCAGAAGCCCCTGCGCCCCGGCTCGGCCAAGATGCGCCTGGCCGACGCCCTGGGCACGGTGGAGCAGCCGGCGGGCGACAAGGCCGGGAGCTAGGGCCTAAGGTTCGCCGTGGACGGCGATGTCGGGGAACCGTCCCAGGCTGATGGCCTCGGGCGCGGCCTTCGGGCATCGCGCGCTGAGCGCCGCGTCCATCCGCTTCAGGCTCCGCTCGAGCAACGCCGCGCGCTTCTTCGCCGACAGGCCGATCAGTTCGTCACGCCACCAGTTCTCCTGTTCATCGCGGGCCTCGGACCGACAGTCCGGCGCCGAAAGGCTGAGGAAGACCTGACTGTCGCCGGTCACCAGGTCCAGCGTGCGGGTCAGCAGGCGACGCGTGGCCTGGCAATTGGAGGCGAACTCGTCGCGTCCGGCCTGGCAGGACAGGGTCCAGCCGTCATGAGTCTCGGGCGCGGACGCGGCCGTAGCGGAGCCCGCCGTCAGAACCAGCACCAGCGACAGCGTGACCGCCCTCACAGCAGGTCGCGCAGCCAGGCGATCAGCGGCAGGTCGGCCGGCGGCATCGGATAGTCGGCCAGCTGGTCGGGCTTCACCCACTTCAGCGCCTCGTGCTCCTTGGCCATCACCACGCCGTCCCAGCGCCGCAGCAGGTACAGCGGCATCAGCAGGTGGAAGGTCTCGTAAGTGTGCGAGGCGAAGACGAACGGCGCCAGGCAGGCCTGGGCGACCCTGATGTCCAGCTCCTCGTGCAGCTCGCGGATCAGGCACTGCTCGGGCGTCTCGCCGGGCTCGACCTTGCCGCCGGGAAACTCCCACAGGCCGGCCAGCGACTTGCCCTGGGGGCGCTGGCAGATCAGCACGCGGCCGTCGACATCGATCAGGGCGGCGGCGGCGACAAGGACGGTGGGCTTGGGCGTAGGCTCGGTCATGGGGCGTTAGTTGAACGTCCAGAGAGGATTGGCAACCTTGAATCCCTCTCTCTWWGAGAGAGGGAGGGGCCCGCCGCGAAGTGGTGGGAGGGTGAGTGGTTACAATCTCTCAGGATAAAGCTCGGGCGAGACGGGCATGCGTCGGCGGTCGCGCCGATATTGGAGGTTTGCTCTCCGTTTTGAGGCGGTCGAACGGCCCTAGGCTTACCGGCAAGCGGTGAAACCTCTCACCCTCCCACCGCCTGCGGCGGCGGGCCCCTCCCTCTCTCTATGAGAGAGGGATTTTCGCCACGTATTCCCGCTCCACATACCCGAACCCGTCGAAGTCCGCCGGCAGCGCCGTCCCCGAGGTGTCCTGGCACGCCACGCCCACGAACGCCCCGGTGAAGTTGGGCGCGCCGGGGGCCGTGGCCTCGTCCGACAGGATCGAGGCGTCGAACACCTCCGGCAGCCAGGTCCAGGCCTCGCCGTCCAGGCTCCAGGCGAAGCGCAGGCGCTCGAAATCGACCTCGACCCGCAGGTGGACCAGCCCCTCGTCGGGCAGCGGGATCGAGGTGGTGAAGGCGTCGGCCTGGGGGCTGTCGGGCAGGGCCGACATCACCTGCAGATGCCGGCCGCGCGCCTCGTCGCGCGACACGAACAGGTAGTGGAACTTGTTGGCCCCGTAGTAGCAGACCAGCCCGGCGGCCTGCTGATAGTGCGCGGGCGTGAAGTCCATGACCGTGCGGGCGCTGTAGCAGAACGCCTGCTGTCGGCGGGCGACCAGGGCCTGGCGGAAGCTGCTGCCGATGCTCTCGCGGCCGAACAGGCGCAGCCAGCCGGGGCGGGCCGCCAGGCTGAACAGCTGGTCGGGATAGGGCGAACGCAGCCACTGGAAGTCAAGCKGCAGGTCTGGACCGTCGAAGTCCTCCCAGGCCGGGGCGGCGGGCCAGGGCGCGGGCGGCAGGCCGGGCGACGGCGGGTTCAGCTCGGGATCGCCCGAACCGTCGCGGGTGCGCAGCCAGCCGTCGTCGCCCCAGGTCATCGGCTGGATCGCCGTCTCGCGGCCCAGCACGCAGCGCCCGCGATTGGGCAGGGGCCGGCCGCACAGATAGGCCATCCAGGTCGTCCCGTCGGGCGTCTCGACCAGGTCGGCGTGGCCGGCCCGCTGCAGGGCCGCATGCGGCCGGTCGCGGGCCGTCAGCACCGGGCCGTCGGGATGGAGTTCGTACGGCCCCTCCAGCGTCCGCGACCGAGCCATGGTCATCGCGTGGCCGAAGCCCGTGCCGCCCTCGGCGGTTATCAGGTGGTACCAGCCGTCGCGCTTGTAGAGGTGCGGCGCCTCGGTCAGGCCCAGCGGGGTGCCGGGGAAGATGTTGATGCGCTCGCCCACTAGTCGCGCGGCGAAGGCGTCGTACTCCTGGGCGACGATGCCGGCGAAGCGGTTGCGGCCCGGCCGGTGGTCCCACAGCATGTTCAGCAGCCACTTCCTGCCGTCGTCGTCGTGGAACAGCGAGGGATCGAAGCCGCTGCTGTTGAGGAACACCGGGTCGGACCACGGCCCCTCGATGTCGTCGGCCGTGACCAGGTAGTTGTGGAAGTCGCGCAAGCTGGCGCCCGAGGCCCCGCCCGTCGTGGTGCGGCCGTAGCGCTTCACGTCGGTGTAGATCAGCCAGAACTTGCCGTCGGCGTGGGTCAGGCACGGGGCCCAGACGCCGCAGCCGTCGGGCGCGCCCAGCATGTTCAGCTGGCTGGGCCGGGTCAGGGGCCGGCTCAGCAGCCGCCAGGTCACCAGGTCGCGCGAATGGTGGATCTGGACGCCCGGGAACCATTCGAAGGTCGAGGTGGCGCAGTAGTAGTCCTCGCCGACACGGATGATCGACGGGTCGGGATTGAAGCCCCTCAGGATCGGGTTGGAGATCACGGCTTGCGACATCAATAGGCTCTAGACGGCGGGAACGGCGACGGGCCTGGCG
Organism: Caulobacter sp. 05T431; assembly: GCF_056665975.1. NCBI lineage: Bacteria > Pseudomonadati > Pseudomonadota > Alphaproteobacteria > Caulobacterales > Caulobacteraceae > Caulobacter > Caulobacter sp. 05T431. Next base: position 63,572 of record NZ_JBFTKU010000006.1, read on the forward strand.
GCCGGCGGGATGGAAGGCTGGCGGACCAGGGCCCACAGCAGGGCGGCGCCGGCCAGGTCCAGCACCCCCAGGGCGACGAAGAACGGATCGTAGCCGATCCGGGCCACCAGGCCGCCGATCAGCAGCGAGAAGATCAGCAGGCCGAAATTGCCGCAGAACCCGGCCATGCCGGCCACGGTGGCCACCTCGCTCTTGCGGAACAGGTCGGACGACATGGTGATCACCGTCACCGACAGGGTCTGGTGGGCGAAGCCGCCGACGCAGAGCAGGGCGATGGCGACATAGGGGCTCTCGACCCGGCCGACGAACATCATGCCGGTCATCAGGGCCGCGCCCAGGGTGAAGGCCCAGCGGCGGGCGTTGATCAGGCTCACCCCGCGCTTCTGCAGGAACAGCACCACCGCCGGGCCGAACAGGCAGCCCAGGTCGGCCGCCACGAACGGCAGCCAGGCGAACAGGGCGATCTGCTTGAGGTCGAAATGGCGGACCGTGGTCAGGTACAGCGGGATCCAGAACGACAGCGTGCCCCAGGTGGGGTCGGCCAGGAACCTGGGCAGGGCGATGCCCCAGAAGTTGCGGCGGGTCATCAGGGCCAGGATCGACGGCTTGGCGCCGGCGTCGTCCAGGTGCGTCTCCTGGCCCGAGGCGATCAGGTCGCGCTCGGCGTCGGACAGGGCCTTGTGCTTGTCGGGCGACTGGTAGGCCAGCAGCCACAGCGCCACCCAGACCAGGCCCAGGGCGCCGGCCACGAAGAAGGCCGCCCGCCAGTTCCAGACCAGGATCGACCAGGCCACGAGCGGCGGGGCCAGCACCGCGCCCATCGAAGCGCCGATGTTGAACATCCCGCCGGCGAAGCCGCGCTCCTTGGCCGGGAACCAGATCGACACCGCCTTCATCCCGGCCGGCTGGGCGCAGCCCTCGGCCACGCCCAGCGCGCCGCGCAGGCCCAGCAGGGCCTGCCAGCTTCCGGCCAGGCCATGAGCCATGGTGATCAGCGACCAGGCGGTGGCGAACAGGGCGAAGCCCAGCTTCAGCCCGATCGAATCCAGCACGTAGCCGCACAGGGGCTGCAGCATGACCCCCAGCTGGAAGGCGCCGGTGATCCAGGAATACTCCTTGGGGCCGATATGCAGGTCGGCCAGCACGGTCGGGGCCGCGACGCCCAGGGTGCTGCGGGTCAGGTAGTTGAGCACCGCGCCCAGCATCACCAGGCCGATCATCCACCAACGCAGGGCCCGGATCTTGCCGCTCATGCCTCTCTCCCCGACCCCGCCAGCCTTGGCGATGTCGCCGCGACGGTAGCGGTAACAGCCATAGACCGCCCCACCATCATCCGCAACGCCGGCTGGCCTGACCATACCGACCAAGGTCTGACCAATGGATCGATCTTGGCCGTGGCGGCGTTTGTTCGCGGAACAAACCCTCTTCCAACGACCCTGCCAAGGAGCCCCTCGATGAGCCTCGACGATCGCCTGGTGAAGAGCGCCGCCCTGATCGGCGTCAAGATCAACGACGCCGGCGGGCACAAGCTGGGCGCGATCCGCGAGGTGTTCATCGACCGCGACGCCGGCATCGCCCGCTACGTGGCCATCGAGCCGGCGGGCCTGTTCGCGGCCGGCGGCAAGTACCGCCCCCTGCCCTGGCGCCTGCTGACCTGGGACGACAAGGACGAGGCCTATGTCGCCGACGTCACCAAGGACCGCTTCAAGGAAATCCCCGCCTACGATCGCGACCAGCTCAACAGCGCGACCTACGGCTGGGCCGAGCAGGTGGAGCGGTTCTTCCAGGACGTGGTCGAATAGGGCTCAGCGGTAGCGGTTGAACGAGTAACGCCGGACCAGGCGGGCGGCGGCGAGGAGCTCGACGGCCTGGAACCCGACCTTGCGCTGCCGGGTCGCCGCCGCGCAGGCCGCGTACAGGGCGTCGACCTCGGCGGTTTCCGGCTGTTCGGGCGATCGCTTCGCATAGGGCGAGATCAGGCTCTCGACGCTTCCGGGCTGGCCGCTACGCAGCCGATCCAGGAACCAGTCGGCGACCAGGGGACGCTGGCCAGTCTCGACCGCCGCCATCAGGGCGATCAGCGGATATTCCGGCGGCCTGCCCGACCCGCCCAGCACAGCCTCGCCGTCCTCCTGGCCGCGACGGGCCCGGGCGATGCGATAGACGTTGACCAGCCGCTTGACCCCGCGCGGCGCGGTGGCGGCCAGGGCGGCGATCTCCGGCGATCCCAGGAAGGCGATCTCGGCCTCGGTCAGTTGCAGCTTGCGGCGCGACTTGGCGCGTTCGGCTTCCTTGGCCTTCGTCGTCTCGGCGGCGGGCGAAGCCGATGTGTCCTCCGTCTTGCCCCGACGCTTCGCGTTGAGCCGAAGACGCGCCGCGACCTCGCCGACATCGGGATACTCGTCGTGGGGACGTCGGGCCGTGGTCGTCTGGACGCGTCGCGCGGCCGAGGACTCGACCGACTCGCCGGCCAGCATCCGGACGTAGGGCTGGAATGTGCCGCCTTCTCCGCCGGCCAGCGGCCGCAGCCAGAACGGGATCTGGAAGATCTTTTCCAGGTAGTGCATGGCGCGCTCGTTGCGCTGCTGTTCGCCCAGCTTGTCGGTCTCGGCGTCGCCCGTCTCGAACTGCTTGGCCAGCGCGGCCTGGACCCAGTTCACGTCCACGCCCACTACCACCACGAACAGGTCGAAGGCCAGCAGCAGGTGGATGGCCTGCAGCACCTCGTAGACCTTGTCCTCGTGGCAGCGGTCCAGGTCGTCGATATAGATGATGATCCGCTCGGGGGTCTCCCAGTCGGCGTCGGGCCTTTCGGCGTAGCCCGGCTCCCGGCGGGCGTCCCGGACCTCCCTGGCGATGGTGTCCACCGCCTGGAACAGCCGCCGGGTGCGCCCGATCAGGCCGATGTCCTTCTCCAGCGCCTTGGTGTCGGGATCGTCCTCCAACACGTAGCGCAGGAGGCGGGGCGGGTTGGCCTTGCCGGTCGGGTCGACGTAGCGGGCCAGGGCTTTGGCCGAGGCGGTCTCCGCATCCTCCAGGGCCTGGGCCTCGGCCAAGGCCTTCTTCAGCTCGACCTCCTTGACCAGGAGCGCGGCGACCGTGGCCTTGTTCTTTGCGTCGATCTCGCCGGCCAGGGTCGCGCCACGCTTGGCGACGTCACGCGCGATGGCCAGGGCCGGGCCCAGCACCTTGCCCAAGCTCGCCGCCAGCGCCACCCCGCCGGCCACCAGCGGCGCGACGACATCCAACCAGGCCGCGCCGGGCTTCCAGAAGGCCACGGCCAACCACGCCGCCATGCCGAATACGACCGCGAGGACCAGCGGAATCGTCAGCCACCACCGCTTGCCCGCGCCCTTGAGCACGCCCCAGACAGCGCCCAGCGAACCGAAGGCGCTCGAGGCGTCCTTCGCCGCCCCGACGATCACATCGGCCGCCTTGTCCTTGTTGTCAGCACCGCCCAGGCCCAGGGCGGCCAGATGCCCCTTCTGCGCGGCGTAGCTCTCGCTGAGCAGGTTCATCGCCGTCCGGGCGAAGACCTTGCCCGACGCCTCGCGCGCATCCTTCGCCGCCTGGTCCCGCGCCTTCTGGGCCTGGAGGACCACCTCGCCGTTCCTGACCATCGCCTCGCGATTGGCCGACAGGCTGTCGGACAGGGCGTGGACGTGCTGGTTGACCCGCTGGACCAGCTGAGCGTGCCGAGCCTGACCCGAGCGGTCATAGCCGCCGGCCCGCAGTTGATCGAAGAATTCGGCGGTCAGGCTGGCCCACAGGTTGGCGTCGGCGAAGTGCCAGGCGTTGAAGCGGATCTGCACGATCGGATGGACGAAGCGCGCGGCGCTGGCCTCGTTGGCCGCTGGCGCGGTCCTGCCGTCCTCGGGCCGGGACATGGCGCGCACCGCCTGCTCCAGCTTGGCCATGAAGGTCGACTTGCCAGAACCCCAGTCGCCGAAGATCGCGACGGCCAGCGGCGCGACGCGGTCCAGGCAGACCAGCTGCATCAGGGCCTCGACGTCGCGCTCGGTCCCGAGCACATCAGTGTCGTCGGCGACGGGGGTGTCGCCGTCGAAGGGCGAGATGGCGTCGTCGGCGGCCCGACGCGGCGGCGCGGCCGCCCTCCTTCTCGACGGCGGTTGCTGGGACAGACCGAACGCCTTGAGCCAGGCGGCCTCGGTCTCGCCGGGTTCGGGCGAGATCAGGGTGCGCGCGATCAGATCGCGCTTGAGCGCCTCGATGTCCTGGCTCCCGAGGGACAGGCCGAACAGCCCGCCGATCAGGTCGTGGAATTCCTTATTGTCCAGCGCGGCCGCGAACAGGTGCCGGGCGTCGAAGGCCTCGCGCCGGACGGTGGCCTGGGCGAAACGCACGGCGTCGGCCTCGAGCCCCCTGACGGAATACGAGAGCACCACCTTGTAGCCCTTGCTCAAGGCGCCCAGGGCGTCGTCGGGCGAGGTGCGCTGGGCCAGCGTCGCGGTCATGCGCTCCTTGGAGACGCGCTCCCCCAGCTTGGCCGCCAGCCAGGCCGCCGTGTTGCCGAAAGGCAGGGAGTCGCCGTCCTCGATCCCGGCGGCGATCATGCCCAGGATCAGGGCCCGGAAATCGAAGACGATCTCGCTGGCCTTGTGGTCGACCACCACATAGCGGGCGCCGCGCTGCATCGCGCCGACGATGGTGGGCGAAGCGTTGGCCGACTTGAACCCGGTGAAAGCCTGTTCGGCGATCAACGACCAGCTGATCGTCGGCGTCGGCCCGTCGATGTCTTCGCCCTCGGCCAATATGCCCCGTCCCACCGGCATTGCGTCACCCCCGTCCGGACAATCATCGGGTGCGACGCGGCCGCTCGCAACCCCCGTTTCACCGCCAAACCCTTGCCGCCCTTGACTTCGCACCTGCAATAAACGACATAGGCCCTACGCCATCTGGCGTTATCGGCCGCTCCAGCCGCGTGAGGGACCTTTCTGGTCCAGCCTGTCGAGCGCCCTGAAAGCTTCTCATCAGACCGCCCGTGTCACGCGGGGCGCTCCCCACCGACCCGCCGCCAGGCGAGCCGTGCGAGGATCGCATGCGCCGCCTCGTCCCTAAAAAGGATTGGCGGCTGCACGAAAGACACTGAGTGACTCAATTCTCCGATCTCGGCCTCGCCAAGCCCCTGCTGAAAGCGCTGGCCGACAAGGGCTACACCCAGCCCACCCCGATCCAGGAACAGGCCATCCCGACCGTGATGTCGGGCCGCGACCTGCTGGGCATCGCCCAGACCGGCACCGGCAAGACCGCCGCCTTCGCCCTGCCGATCCTGCACCGCCTGGCCGAGGACCGTAAGCCGGCCCCGCGCCGCGGCTTCCGCTGCCTGGTGCTGTCGCCAACCCGCGAGCTGGCCACCCAGATCGCCGACAACTTCAAGGCCTACGGCGCCCATCTGGGCCTGACCGTCGCCACCATCTTCGGCGGCGTGAAGTATGGCCCGCAGATGAAGGCCCTGGCTGCCGGCGTCGACGTGGTCGTGGCCACCCCGGGCCGCCTGATGGACCACCTGGGCGAAAAGTCCGCCCACCTGAACGGCGTCGAGATCTTCGTCCTCGACGAAGCCGACCAGATGCTGGACCTGGGCTTCGTGGTGCCGATCCGCAAGATCGCCAGCCAGCTGCCCAAGGACCGCCAGAACCTGTTCTTCTCGGCCACCATGCCGGGCGAGATCGGCAAGCTGGCCGGCGAGCTGCTGAAGAACCCGGCCCAGGTCTCGATCACCCCGCAGGCCACCACGGTCGAGCGCATCGAGCAGTCGCTGATCTTCATCGAGGCCCAGCGCAAGCGTCCGCTGCTGGCCGAACTGCTGGCCGACCGCAGCGTCGAGCGCGCCATCGTCTTCACCCGCACCAAGCGCGGCGCCGACCGCGTGGCCAAGTACCTGACCGCCAGCGGCATCGAGAGCGCCTCGATCCACGGCGACAAGACCCAGGGCCAGCGCGAGCGCGCCCTGGCGGCCTTCAAGGCCGGCGAGACCAAGGCCCTGGTGGCGACCGACATCGCCGCGCGCGGCATCGACGTCAACGACGTCAGCCACGTGTTCAACTACGAGCTGCCCAACGTGCCGGAGGCCTATGTCCACCGGATCGGCCGTACGGCCCGCAAGGGCAAGGACGGCGTGGCCATCAGCTTCTGCGCCGATGACGAGCGTCCGCTGCTGAAGGACATCCAGAAGGCCACCCGCCAGACGATCCCGTCCTTCGACCGCCGCAACGACAAGGGCCTGGCGGCCGCCGCGGCCGTGGCCGACAAGCTGGCTCCGCCGGAGAAGTACGTCGATCCGCGCCGCGCCGACCCGCGCAACAACGTGCCGTCGGAACTGCGCCGCCAGCGCAACCGTCCGAACAAGAACGGCGGCCAGAAGGCTCAGGGTCACGGCCAAGGCCAGGGCCACGGCAAGCCCGGCGGCCAGCAGAACCGCGGCCGCAACGGCGGCGGTAACGGCCAGGGCCAGCAGGCCCAAGGCCAGGCCCGCTCGGGCGGCGACTTCCGCGGTCCCAAGCGCGCGGCGGCCCCGTCGGAGCGCTGGAACCCGATCGACTAGTCCGATCCAGGATCGATGAAGCGAAACGCCCGTCCCGGCTTGCCCGGGGCGGGCGTTTCCGTGTGACCCCAAGCCCGCTTGACCGGGCGACGCCGTGACGGCCTGCTGAACGCGCAGATTCGTCGAGGCTCCCATGCGCAAGTTCAATCCCCGCCCCACGGCCTTCGTGCTGACCTCGACGCTCCACGGCGCGATGCTGGTCAACCGGCACGACTACCATCGCCTGGAGGGCGGCGGCGCGATCGGCGTCGGTTGCCAGCTGCTGGAGACCCAGGCCTTCGATCCCGGCGAGGTCGACGTCGTGCTGCAGCTGCTGGAGATGCGGCGGGCTCACTTCGGCGACGGGGTGATCGCCCTGGACTGCGGCGCCAATATCGGCGTCCACACCATCGAATGGGCCCACCTGATGCACGGCTGGGGCGAGGTCGCGGCCTTCGAGGCCCAGGAGCGGGTGTTCTACGCCCTGGCCGGCAACATCACGCTGAACAACTGCTTCAACGCCCGGGCGATCTGGGCGGCGGTGGGCCAGGAGAGCGGGATGATCGCCGTGCCCGCCCCCGACTATTTCACGCCCTCCAGCTTCGGCAGCCTGGAAATCCGCCAGACGGCGACCACCGAGTTCATCGGCCAGGAGATCGACTACGCGCGGGCCCAGCCCACCCGGATGATGGCGATCGACGACATGGGCCTGACGCGCCTGGACTTCATCAAGATCGACATCGAGGGCATGGAGATGGACGCCCTGCGCGGCGCCCAGGCCACKATCGCGGCCTGCAAGCCGCAGATGCTGATCGAGAAGATCAAGACCGACGAAGCCGCCCTGCGCGGCTTCCTGGCCGAACACGGCTACGCGGTGTTCGAGATGGGCGGCAACGTGCTGGCCATCCATGAGACGGACCCGGCCAAGGCGCTGGTCAGCGGGGGGTGAACCACCTTCCTTCTCCCCTTGCGGGAGAAGGTGTCGGCGACGCCGACGGATGAGGGGTCTCTCAAAAACAAAAGCCGCGCCCGGTCGTTCGACGGGGCGCGGCTTTGTCGGTCTTCAACCCCTCACCCGACCGTGCTTCGCAGGGCCGCCCTCTCCCGCAAGGGGAGAGGGAAGAGCGCTTAGACCAGCGCGCCGTGGCAGTGCTTGAACTTCTTGCCCGAGCCGCAAGGGCAAGCGCCGTTGCGGGCGGTGTATTCCCAGCCTTCCGGCAGGACCGAGACCGGCAGGGCCTCGCGCTGCTGCGGCGACAGGCCTTCCGGCAGGGCGCCGGCGGTGGCCGCGTTCTCGCCGGTCAGCGGGTCGAGGTGCACCTGGGTCAGCCCTTCCGGCGTGTGCAGCGGCTCGGGCTCGGCATAGGCGATCTCGACCGTCATCAGCCAGCGGGTGGTGTTGGTGCGCAGGTCGCCCAGCAGCTTCTCGAACAGCGAGAAGGCTTCGGTCTTGTACTCGTTCAGCGGGTCGCGCTGGCCGTAGCCGCGCAGGCCGATGACGTTGCGCAGGTGGTCCAGGTGCATCAGGTGCTCGCGCCACTGCAGATCGATCATCTGCAGCAGGAAGTTCTTCTCCACCGAGCGCATCTGCTCGGGGGTGATGATCACTTCGCGCTCGGCGGCGTAGGCGTCGGCGGCCTGGGTGATGCGTTCGCGGAAGGCCTCGTCGTCGACGCCCTCCTCGGCCGCCCATTCCTCGACCGGTAGGTCCAGGCCCAGGATCGCCTGGCAGCGCTCCTTCAGGCCCTCGATGTCCCATTGCTCGGCATAGGCCTTGGGCGGGATGTGGCGGGCGACGAGGTCGTCGACCACGTCGTGGCGCATCTCGGTGATGATTTCCGAGAGGTCGCTGGCCTCCATGAATTCCTGGCGCTGCTCGAACACGGCCTTGCGCTGGTCGTTGACGACGTCGTCGTACTTCAGGAGGTTCTTGCGGATCTCGTAGTTGCGCTGCTCGACGCGCTTCTGGGCCGTGGCGATGGCGTTGTTCAGCCACTTGTGGGTGATCGCCTCGCCTTCCTGGACGCCGAAGGTGCGCATGATCGCGTCCAGGCGCTCGCCGGCGAAGATGCGCAGCAGGTCGTCCTCGCACGACAGGAAGAACTTCGAGCGGCCCGGGTCGCCCTGACGGCCCGTACGGCCGCGCAGCTGGTTGTCGATGCGGCGGCTTTCGTGGCGCTCGGTGCCCAGCACGAACAGGCCGCCGGCCTCCAGGGCCTTGGCCTTGGCGACCGAGATCTCGGCTTCCAGCTCGGCCTTCTGGGCCAGCTCGTCCTCGTGGGTCGGGGTGATCCCCAGGCCCTTCTGCTGCTGGCGCCAGTTGGCCAAGCGCATGTCGACATTGCCGCCCAGCTGGATGTCGGTGCCGCGGCCGGCCATGTTGGTGGCGATGGTCACCGCGCCGGGCACGCCCGCGTCGGCGACGATGCCGGCTTCCTGCTCGTGGAAGCGGGCGTTCAGCACCTGGTGCGGGATGCCCTTGTGCTTCTTGCCTTCATATTCCCAGGCGTAGGTCGACAGCAGCTTGGACAGCTCTTCCGACTTCTCGATCGACACGGTGCCGACCAGGATCGGCTGGCCGCGCGCGTGGCAGTCGGCGATCTGCTTGAGGATCGACTCGTTCTTCTCGCGCTCGGTGCGATAGACCTCGTCGTCGTCGTCGATGCGCTGGACCGGACGGTTGGTMGGGATCTCGCTGACGCCCATCTTGTAGATGTCGTCGAATTCCTGGGCCTCGGTCGCGGCCGTGCCGGTCATGCCGGCCAGCTTCTTGTAGAGGCGGAAATAGTTCTGGATGGTCACCGAGGCCAGGGTCTGGTTCTCGGGCTGGATCTGGGCGCCTTCCTTGGCCTCGATGGCCTGGTGCAGGCCTTCCGACAGGCGGCGGCCGGTCATCATGCGGCCGGTGAACTCGTCGATCAGGATCACCTCGCCGTCCTTGACGATGTAGTCCTTGTCGAGGGTGTACAGCACGTTGGCGCGCAGAGCCTGGTTGACGTGGTGCACGACCGAGATGTTGGCGGCGTCGTAGAGGCCGGCGGTGTCCTCGGCCAGGTGGCCGCCCGACATCAGGATCTCTTCGATGCGCTCCTGGCCTTCCTCGGTGAGGATGACCTGCTTCTGCTTCTCGTCGTGGTCGTAGTTGGTCTTGTCCTTGATGAGGTCCTTCACCAGGACGTCGATGGTCTTGTAGAACTCGCTGCGGTCCTCGGTCGGGCCCGAGATGATCAGCGGCGTACGGGCCTCGTCGATCAGGATCGAGTCCACTTCGTCGACGATCACGTAGTGGTGGCCGCGCTGGACCATCTCCTCGACGCTGTAGACGAGGTTGTCGCGCAGGTAGTCGAAGCCGAACTCGTTGTTGGTGCCGTAGGTGATGTCGCTGCGATAGGCGCGCTGGCGCTCGCCCTGCGACAGGCCGTTGACGATCACGCCGTACGACAGGCCCAGGAAGTTGTGGATCTGGCCCATCCATTCGGCGTCGCGCCGGGCCAGGTAGTCGTTGACGGTGATGACGTGGACGCCCTTGCCTTCCAGGGCGTTCAGGTAGGTGGGCAGGGTCGCGACCAGGGTCTTGCCCTCGCCGGTGCGCATTTCCGAGATGCCGCCGCCGTGCAGGACCATGCCGCCGACCATCTGGACGTCGAAGTGGCGCATGCCCAGCACGCGCTTGCTGGCCTCGCGGACCACGGCGAAGGCTTCGACCAGCAGGTCGTCCAGGGTTTCGCCCTTTTCCAGGCGGGCCTTGAATTCGGCGGTCTTGGCCTTGAGGGCCTCGTCCGACAGCGCGGCGTATTCCGGCTCCAGGGCGTTGATCTTCGCCACCTTGGCGGACATCGCCTTGACTTTGCGTTCGTTGGAAGAGCCGAAGAGCTTTTTGGCGAAGCCGAGCATGAAGTGAGGGTTCCGGAGCGGGTGTCTGTGAGGCCGGCGCTAGGGCTTGAAGGCCTTCACTACGGTAAATTCGAGGCGTCGAAGCGAGCGGGATTTCCACTTCTTGTACGCGCGCGGAGACTTAAGCACCGGCCTAGCGGGTGTCAACGCGAGCGCTGATGGTCATGAGCCTTGTGACAGCGGGGATGGAATGGACTCGGCGCTTAAATCGCCGTCACTGAGACCGGTTCCCACGCGCCCCTGGTTATCCACCGCCATTCCGGGCCTTGCGCTCCGGAACCCCTCCATCCGACGCATGCGCGAATGTGCGGCGCGCCTGCGCGCCAAGGCAGGCAAGCGCTCGAAGCTGTTTCCTCTTGGCGATAAACCGCGCTAGAGCGCTTGGGGAAGAGTCAGCCGGAGATCGGCCCCTTATGAATAGAGCCAAGTCCCGTGTTTCAGCCCTGGCGGCCCTGGCCGCCCTGAGCCTGCTGGTCGCCGCCTGCGGTCGCAACAAGGCCGACGAGCGTCCGCCCGAGCCCGGCGACACCGCCGTCGCCCGGGTCGACGGCCACACGGTCTGGGCCAGCGACGTCAAGCGCGAGGCCGTGGCCCAGGGGCTGATCAGCGAAGGCGAGCCGCTGGACATCGGTTCGGACCTGTTCCGCCAGCGCCTGGACGAGGTGATCGACCAGAAGCTGCTGGCCGCCGAGGCCCTGAAGCAGAAGCTGGACAAGGACCCGGTGGCCCAGCGCCGCCTGGCCGCCGCACGCGAGCGCATCCTGGGCGACATGCTGGTCGAGAGCGTCGTCGAGAAGGCGGTCAACGAGAACGCCATCCGCGGCCTCTACGCCGAGCAGCAGAAGCTGTCCAAGCGCAGTGAGGAGATCCGCGCCCGCCAGATCCTGGTCGCCAGCCAGGCCGACGCCGAGGCCGTCAAGAAGCTGCTGACCGCCGGCGCCTCGTTCGACGCCCTGGCCATGGAGCGCTCGACCGACCCGGCCACCCGCTTCAACGGCGGCGACCTGGGCTATTTCACCGTCGACGTCATGCCGCCGGCCTACGCCGCGGCCCTGCAGAACGTCGAGAAGGGCGCGCTGGTCGGCCCGTTCCAGACCGAGGGCGGCTGGGCCGTGCTGCGCGTCGAGGACAAGCGCCTGGAGGAACCGATCACGCTGGAGGCCGCCCGGCCGCAGATCGTGCGCTTCCTGACGTATGACCAGGTCCGCGACCTGCTGGAGAAGCTGCGCGGCGGGGCCAAGGTCGAGATGCTGACCGGCAAGCCCCAGGACGTGCCCGGCGCGCCGCAGGAACCGGCCTCGGCGCCGCCCGGCTCGGCCGACCAGGCCCCCTCCTCCGATCTCGACGACGCCCCGCCGGCGTCCGCCCCCGCTCAAGCTCCGGCCAAGAAATGACCAAGACCCCCTCCAAGGCTTCCAAGCCCGCCGCACCGAAGGCCGCCGAGAAGAAGACGACCAAGGCCGCCCCCAAGGCCGCCAAGCCGGCCGCCGCGCCCTCGCCCACCCCGGCCGAGATCGTCGGCCAGGTCGGCGCCAGCGTCGGCCAGACCCTGGAACGGGCGCTGGACCCGCTGACCGCCGCCCTCAAGCGCGCGGGCTTGCGCCGCGCCCAGAAGGACGCCAGCCAGGGCGCGCCTGAAGCTGCGCAGGCCGTCCAGGCCGCCAAGCCCGCCGGCGCGCCGGGCAAGCCCGGCCTGGCCGTCTCGCCCCTGGCCGTGCCGTTCCCGACCATCCCGCCCATCGCCGGGGTCGAGATCGCCACGGGCCGCGCCGGCTTCTACAAGCACCAGCGCGAGGACATGCTGCTGATGCGCTTCGCCGAGGGCACCAGCTGCGCCGGCGTGTTCACGCGCCACGGCGTCGGCTCGGCCCCGGTCGACTGGTGCAAGCGCCAGCTGGCCGCCAGCAAGGGCGAGGACGTCCGCGCCCTGGTGGTCAACGCCGGCTGCGCCAACAGCTTCACCGGCAAGCCCGGCGCCGACGCCGTGCGTCGCGTGGCCACGGCCGTGGGCAAGCGCTTCGACTGCCGCCAGCGCGACGTGATGATGGCCTCGACGGGCGTGATCGGCGTCATCCTCGACGACAGCAAGATCATCTCGAACCTGCGCGAGGTGGAGACCCGCCTGACCGAGGACGCCTGGGCCGGCGCCGCGGCGGCGATCATGACCACCGACACCTTCCCGAAGGGCGCCTACGCCACGGCCATGATCGACGGCCACGAGGTGCGGATCGCGGGGATCACCAAGGGTTCGGGCATGATCGCGCCCGACATGGCCACCATGCTGGCCTTCGTGGCCACCGACGCGGCCATCGCCCCGGCGGCCCTGCAGACCCTGGTCAGCCTCTACACCCGCACCACCTTCAACTGCGTGACGGTGGACGGCGACCGCTCGACCAACGACACCCTGCTGCTGTTCGCCACCGGCCAGTCGGGCGCGCCCAAGATCCACCGCGCCGGCGACCGCCGCCTGGCCGACTTCCGCGAGAAGCTGGAGGCCGTGCTGCTGGACCTGGCCCTGCAACTGGTCCGCGACGGCGAGGGCGCGACCAAGTTCGTCAAGATCACCGTCAACGGCGCCGAGAGCCCGCTGTCGGCCCGCAAGATCGCCCGCACCATCGCCGAAAGCCCGCTGGTCAAGACCGCCTTCGCCGGCGAGGACGCCAACTGGGGCCGCATCGTCATGGCCGTGGGCCGCGCCGACGAGCCGGTCAACCGCGAGAAGCTCAGCGTCAAGTTCGGCGACCTCTACGCCGCCCGCGACGGCCTGGTGTCGGCCGAGTACGACGAGGCCAAGATGAGCAAGTACGTCAAGCGCCAGGAGTTCGAGGTCAGCGTCGACGTCGGCGTCGGCAAGGGCTCGGCCACGGTTTGGACCTGCGACCTGACCAAGCAGTACGTGGCGATCAACGGGGATTATCGGTCTTAATCCCCCAAGATCGCTCAATATGAACCGCTCATCCCGGCGAATGCCGGGACCCAGCTCCCAAGGCGGTGTGAATGACTGGATAAGCGCGGCGCTTCTGGCGTCAGCCTCAAAGCCATTCCATCTGGGTCCCGGCATTCGCCGGGATGAGCGGATATTTGAAGGATAGGACCCATGTCCGACACCCCCCTGAACCTCGCGGACATCGCCGAGGCCTGCCGCGACGCCGGCTATGTCGTGGCCGAGATCGATCGCGGCCTGGAGGTCTCGGGCTCCGACGACGGCGGGGCCTTCTACCTGTTCCCCGAGGGCGACTGGCTGCAAGTGCGATGCCAGGTGTTCGACGAGACCGACCTGGAGCAGGCCCGCGACCTGACCGCCCTGTTCGAGACCGCGGCGCGGGCCCAGTTCCGGATGATCGGCTGCCGCTTCGGCTTCGACGAGCTGACCGGCCTGTGGCTGGTCGCCGACCTCTATCCGGGCTTCGAGCCCGAGCGCCTGCCGGCCGTGCTGGAACAACTGGCCTTCGTCTGGGGCTCGCTGGGCGACGTGCTGGACGCGGCGCTGAAGGGCACGACCGTGGACGAGGTCACCCTCGACGCGGCGTTCGAACTGGAGCCCGACGAGCGGCCGAACTAGGTCGCCGAGGCCTCGGCGCCCGCCAGCGCCTCGTCCAGCCAAGCCTGCAGCTTCGCCAGGATCGGCGGGCTCAGGTCGCAGACCGCCTTGTAGTCCCGCCAGGCGGCGCGCGCCTCATCCGGTCGTCCGGCGGCGGCCAGCAGGAACGGTCGCGCCAGCAGGGCCTGGGTGTGACGCACGGACGTCGCGCATCGATCCATTCGGCGTATGGCGTCGGCCAGCGAGGCCGGTTCGGCATGGGCGCTCCAGAAGGGCCCGGCCTGCTTGAACGTGGCGGGCAGGGTCACCCGCGCATCGGCCAGGGGCGCCTTGGCGCCGTGATAGAAATCGATGGTCAGCCCATGATCGCCGTTGCCGATGAAGACGTCGAACTTGGCGCCCTTGGGGGCCGGCGAAAACGCGGCGCCCTGGCCCTTCAGCTTCGGCACGAAATCGACCGAAAGCCCGAACGCCGGGCAGATCACGCCGCCCTTCATCTTCTCCAGCGCGAACACCGGATGGATCGCGCCCGGCCCCATGCGCACCCACAGCAGGTCGGCGACCGGCTCGAAGCCCTCGAAGGTGGGATAGCCGGCGAGCAGCGGTGTGAGGACCTCGTGCAGGTCGGCCTTGCGCATCTCGCGCCAAGGCTGCGACCGGCGCGCGCCCTGAGCCCATTCCTGCCGCCCGCGCGCGCTGAACAGCCATTCCAGAATGTCGACCATCGCCTGCAACCGCCTCATGCGCCCCGCGGTATGACCCGGATGTCGCGGATGTCCGCCGCCCAGGGCATGGCCGCGTCGCAAAAACCCTGCGCCGCCGGCGTCAGCTGGGCGCGTTGGCGGATGGCCCCGGTGCGCAGGAACAGGAAGGCCGGCGCCTCGGCCTTGCCGGAATAGAGGGCCGAGCCGCAGTCGCCGCAGAAGGCGGTGGTCACCGCCGCGCCGCTGCCGCCGACCTTGACGTAGATTCTTGGCTCGCCGGTCATTTTGAAGTCCTCCGCCAGGACCGGCACGTTCACGCGATAGGGCGCCCCCGATATCGTCTGGCAGTCGGCGCAATGGCAGATGATCGTGCGGCGCGGGTCGACCTCGGCCTCGTACCGGATCGCGCCGCAGTGGCAGGCGCCGTCGACCTTCATGGGACAGTCTCGCTGATTGGGGGCTTGGCTTCGCCGAGGGGAGCTTCGCGGTCCGGCCGAGTCAAGGACCCGGTCTGAAGGACGGCTTGAAACCGCCGCCCCAATCGCGTTCACATGAGATCGTCGCACCAGGGGAGACGCCGCGTTTGACCGAAGCTCTGATCGTTCGCGGCCTCGACAAGACCTTCACCAAGCCAGCGGTCATGGACCTGGACCTCACCGTCCACGCCGGCGAGCTGTACGCCCTGCTGGGCCCCAACGGGGCGGGCAAGACCACCACCCTGCGGATGGTCGCGGGCCTGACCAAGCCCGACAAGGGCGAGATCAGCATCTTCGGCATCGACGCCCGGGCCGATCCGGCGGCCGCCAAGGCCATCACCGCCTGGGCCCCGGACGAGGCCATGGTCTACGACCGGCTGACGCCCCTGGAGTATCTGGAGTTCGTCGCCGGCCTCTGGAACGTCGAGCCCAAGGCCGCCAAGGCCCGGGCCGAGGGCCTCCTGGCCAAGCTGGGCCTGACGGCCGAGGCGCGCACGCGCTGCGAGGGCTTCTCGCGCGGCATGAAGCAGAAGGTGGCCCTGGCCGGGGCCCTGATCCACGACCCCAGGCTGCTGATCCTCGACGAGCCGCTGACGGGCCTGGACGCCGCCGCCGCCCGCCTGGTCAAGGACATGCTGCAGGAACGGGTCGACGCCGGCGGGACCGTGATCCTGACCACCCACATCCTGGAGGTGGCCGAACGGATGGCCGACCGCATCGGCATCATCGCCGGCGGCCGCCTGCTGGCCGAGGGCACGCTGGAAACCCTGCGAACCCGGGCGGGCGAGGGAAAGGGCGGCTCGACCCTGGAAGACGTCTTCCTGCAACTCACCGCCACCGAGGGAGCGCCCGCGTGAGCCTGTTCGCGCCGGGCTCTCTGCTCTGGCTTCTGGGGCACGAGATGCGGCTCTACTGGCGCAACTTCCGCGCCGGACGGGCCGGTCGAGGCGCGCGCGGGGTGGTCAGCCTGGTCATCATCGCGGTGATGCTGGTCGGCGGCGGGGTCCTGGCGGCCCTGGGCCTGCACGACGTCCAGGTGCCGATCAACCCGATCTCGATCAGCCTGGCGGCCTTGGGCAGCGTCGTGGTCTTCACCCTGATGCTGTCCCAGACCCTCAGCGCGTCGAGCGAGGCGCTGTACGACCGCAACGACCTGGACCTGCTGTTCTCCTCGCCGATCGGCCCGTCCAAGGTGCTGTTCGTGCGCTCGTTGGGCGTGGCGGGCGGAGTGCTGACGATCTTCGTCCTGATCGTCACGCCCCTGCTGGGTCCCTCGGTGATCTATGGCCACCCGGGCTGGATCGGGGTGTTCGGGATGCTGGGCGCCCTGGCCCTGAGCTCGACCGCCGTCGGCCTGCTGCTCGCCATGGCCCTGTTCGCCCTGATCGGTCCGCGCCGCACCCGCACCGTGGCCCAGGTGCTGGCCGCCCTGGTCGGCGCCGCCTTCTTCCTGGCCAGCCAGACCCGCACGATCCTGGGGGCCCAGAAGAGCAGCAGCCTGTTCCTCGAGATCGAGCGCCAGGCGCGGGAGGGACGACTGCATCCGCCGCCGATCGCCGCCCTGCCGCTGCGGGCCATGCTGGGCGAGCCCCTGCCCCTGCTGGCCCTGCTGGCCGGCTCGGCAGCGCTGTTCGCCATCGCCGCCCTCGCCCTGGGCCGGCGGTTCTCGGACGCCGCCGCCGCCACCCAGGGCAAGACCGCCGCCCGGCCGGCCAAGGTCAGCCGCGGCGACGCCCGCCGCGCCTTCGCCGCCGGCCCCTTTCTGGCCACCGTGCGCAAGGAGCTGCTGCTGATCGGCCGCGACGCGGCCCTGCTGTCGCAGGTGCTGCTGCGGGTGCTGTACCTGATCCCCACCGCCCTGGTGCTCAGCCGCAACGCCGCCCACGGCGCGGG
Organism: Caulobacter sp. 05T431; assembly: GCF_056665975.1. Taxonomy (NCBI): domain Bacteria; kingdom Pseudomonadati; phylum Pseudomonadota; class Alphaproteobacteria; order Caulobacterales; family Caulobacteraceae; genus Caulobacter; species Caulobacter sp. 05T431. The sequence goes on from NZ_JBFTKU010000006.1 coordinate 80,624, forward strand.
CCCGGCCCTGGCGGGCGGGGCCGGGGTGGTGGCCTTCCTGGCCGGGCAGGTGGCGGGGAGCCTGGCCTGGATCACCCTGTCGGCCGAGGACGCCCCCGACCTGCTGGCCGTGTCGCCGGCCCGCATCCAGACMCTGCGCCGCGCCAAGCTGGCGGCCGCCCTGATCCCCGTGGCCCTGTTCCTGGTCCTGCCGATCGCCGTCCTGACCTGGTTCTTGCCGACCGCCGGCGCCTGGACGGCCCTGGGCGCGGCCCTAGCGGCCTGGAGCAGCGGCCTGATCAACATCTGGCACCAGCGGCCGGGCAAGCGGTCGGATTTCAAGCGGCGGGGCGGCGCCTCGTGGATGGCGACCATCGCCGAGATGCTGGTCTCGGCCCTGCTGGCCGGCGCCACGGGCATCGCCGTGGCCGGCCTGTGGGCCTGGGCCCTGATCCCGCTGGGCCTGGCCGGCTTGGCCCTGCTGAGCCTGCGGCGCAGCGACGCCCAGATCGCCCGTAACCTTCGAATACGGTAAAGCTGCGATTAGGGTTTTACCTGATTGCGCGACATTGCGACGCAGCTACGGTCTATGTCGGGTCGGGGACATAGAGTTGAGTCGAGAGTACCCATGCCCGCCGTCCACGCCACGTTCCGATCCCAGAACCACCGGGCGACCCGCCAGGAGTCGAAGGCCCTGGTCGTGGCGATCAGCGCGCTGCAGCTGGCGATGCTCTTCCTCGTCTGGCTGGTGGCCCTGGTCCCGATGGCCCTGCTGGCCCTGGGCGCCACGGTGGTCCAGGCGCTGAAGCCCGCGGCCGCGAAGACCCCGGCGCCGGTCGACTCTTAGGCTCCCCTACCCGTCCAGCGCCGCCTCGATCCGGCACACCACGCCCTCCGGCCGAAAGTCGATGTGCGCCTCGCCCGACAGCTCGGCGGCCAGGCCCCGTTCGATCAGGCGCGAGCCGAAGCCGCGCCGGCTGGGCGGCGACACCGGCGGGCCGCCGCTCTCGGTCCAGGTCAGGACCAGACGGGGATGGGCCCCGCCCGGGACCACGGTCCAGGCGATCCGCACCTGCCCCGTCGTCATCGACAGCGCGCCGTACTTGACCGCGTTGGTCGCCAGTTCGTGCAGGGCCATCGACAGCGACAGCGCCATGCGCGGCGACAGCCGCACCGACCCGCCCTCGGTCAAGAACCGTTCGGCGCCGCCGTGCAGGTCCTCCAGGCGGCCCAACAGGTCCAGCAGGTCGGCCCCCTCCCAGTTTTCGCGGGTCAGCAGGTCGTGGGCCTCGGCCAGGGCGACGATGCGGGCCGAGAAGGCCTCCTGCGCCTGTGGCAGCGAGCGGGCGGCGTGGAAGGTCTGGGCGGCGATGGCCTGGATGGTGGCCAGCGAGTTCTTGACCCGGTGATTCAGCTCGTTGACCAGCAGGCGCAGGTGCAGCTCGGCGCGCTTGCGGTCGGTGATGTCGACCGTGGCCCCGACCACCCGCGCCGGCTTGCCGGCGTCGTCGAAGAAGCCCCGCCCCTTGGCCGAGATCCAGCGCTCCTTGGCGTCGTCGCGGCCCACCGTGCGGTACTCGACGTCGATGTCGGCGCGCCGGACCGGGTCCATCGACGCCAGCAGCGCCGCGCGCACGGCCTCGCGATCCTCGGGATGCATGGCCGCGTAGAAGTCGTCCAGCCCGACATCGGCGCCCAGCGCCATGCCGAACATGCCGTAGCCGCGTTCGGACCAGCGCAGCTGGCGCTTGCGGACGTCGTAGTCCCAGGTGCCGACATTGCCCGCGTCCAGCGCCAGGGCCATGGTCGCCTCGCGCAGCACCTGGTCGGCCTCGGCTTCCTTACGCTCGGTGACGTCGGACACCACGCCCACGAAGCGCACGCACAGGCCGTCCTGGAAGAAGGCCCGGCCGAAGGTCTCGATCCAGCGCACCGCGCCGTCGTTGTCGCGGCGGATGCGGTATTCGCGGTTGATGGTGTTGTCGCCCGCCGGGTCCATGGCCGCCCGGATGGCGTCCATCAGCGCCGGCAGGTCGTCGTCGTGGACCAGGCGCTCGAAGGCGTCGAGCGGGTTCTCGATCGCGCCCTCCGGCAGGCCGTAGATCTCGCGGCAGCGCTTGTCCCAATAGCGCTCGCCGGTCTGCGGATTGTGGTCCCAGCGGCCCAGGCCCGCGCCGTCGACGGCGATGCGCAGATCGGCCTCGGCCGCTTCCAGCGCATGCTCGATGCGCTTGCGGTCGGTGATGTCGACCATCACCCCGCGGTGGCGCACGGCCCAGCCCCGGGCGTCGCGCTCGACCTTGCCGCGGGTCTGCACCCAGCGGATCGAGCCGTCGGCCTGGATCAGCCGATACTCCTCGTCGAAATCGTTTGTGGTCCGCAGGTGGGTACGGCCGGATTTGAGCAGCCGCGCGAAGTCGTCGGGATGCAGGGCCTTGCTGAAGTCCGCCAGCGGCAGCCCGCCGACCGCGCGTTCGGGATCGACATTGTGGAACCGCGCGTAGCGGGCGTCGGCATAGACCTTGTCGGCGACGATGTCCCAGTCCCAGGTGCCCACCCCGCTGGCCGCCCTCAGGGCCAGCTGGTAGCGCTCCTCGCTGGCCCGCAGGGCCTGCTCGGCCTGCACCCGCCGCGTGACGTCGGTCAGGGCGATCAGCACCCCGCCCACGCCCGATGGCGCGGCGGCGTCGGGCATCGGGCTGAGGCGGATATTGAAATAGCCGTCGGTGACCGAGCCGTCCGGCTGGATCGTGGTCAGGAACAGGTCCTCGATGACCGTGCCGCCGCTGACTCCGGCCAGGATCGCCCGCTCGGGCCCCTCGGAATCGGCGGCCGAGGTCGGCGGCGCCTCGGCGAAGGTCTTGCCCAGGACGTACGGATGGCGTTCGCCCAGCATGGGGGCGTAGGCGTCGTTGTAGATCAGCACCATCTCCGGGCCCCAGCGCAGGGCGCTGGGAAACCGGCTGGCGACGATCATGTCGACCGCGAAAACCAGGGCGAGCGACCACGTGGCGCGGGGTCCGAGCGGCGTAGCCGCCCAGTCGAACGCCTCGATCCGCTCGCGCAGGTCGCCAGGCGCGAACGTCTCCTCTACCGAAGGCGTGTCCGGGGCGAGCCCCTGATCACGGGTGTCCACCATGCCCGTGTTCCTTCCCGGCCGTCGTCAACGGCCAAGGTGCAGCAGACCTCATGGCGGGCGGGGTTTCAAGCCGCGGCGCTGGACCGTGGGATTCTCATCCAACGAAAAACAGCCCGTTCCCACCTGCGGAGGCGAAAACGGCCGATATTTCATCCGGTTGCGGTCGGCTAGCCGACACTGGCCGCCGTACGGCCCTCACTGCGCCAGGCCACCCCGGCCGCGACCAGCAGCACCAGGGCGGCGATCAGGCCCGAGACTCGCAGGCCGGCCGCGATCTGGTCGGGGCCGCCGGCCGCCAGGGCGCCCATCACCGCGACCCCCGCCGCGCCCGCCGCCTGGCGGCAGGCGTTCAGCACGCCCGAGGCCGTGCCCGAGAAATGACGGTCGACGCTGGCCAGCAGGGCGCTGGTCATGGCCGGCACCGCCGTCCCCATGCCGCCGGGGATCAGCAGGAAGCCGGGGACCATCAGCCAGAACGGCGTGGCCGGTGTCAGCCGGCTGGTCAGGGCGTAGCCCAGCGCCGCCACCAGCACCCCGCCGGCCATGGTCCGCGCCGGACCGAAGCGGTGGGCGATCCGGCTGCTGAGCAGGTTCGAGACGATGAAGGTCGCCGTCAGCGGCAGGAAGGCCAGGCCCGCCTGGACCGCGTCGTAGCCGGCCGAACGCTGCAGGAAGAGGCCCAGCACGAAGATCACCCCGTAATAGGTGAAGTTGACGCCGACCCCGATCACCACCGCCGACCAGACCATGCGGTTTCGGAACACTTCCAAAGGGACCGCTGGATGCGCGCTGCGCATCTCGACCGCCAGGAAGGCCGCCGCCGCCGCGACGCCGCCGGCCAGGGCGCCCAGGACCAGCAGATCGCTCCAGCCGCGATGACCGCCCTCGATCACCGCCCCGACCAGGCCGGCCAGGGCGACGAAGCCCAACGCCTGTCCGGGCAGGTCCAGCGGCCGCTTCTCGCGCGGCGGGACCTCGGGCACGAAGACCAGGGTCAGGGCCGCGCCCAGCAGGCAGAGCGGCAGGTTGACCAGGAACACCCAGCGCCAGCCCAGGGCGCCGATCAGCAGGCCGCCGATCACCGGTCCGGCGGCGATCGACACCCCGCCGGCGGCGGTCCACCAGCCCACGGCCCAGGCGCGGGCCTTGTCGTCGCCGGCCGCCGCATGAGTGATCAGGGCCAGCGAGGGCGGCACCAGCAGGGCGGCGGCCGCCCCCTGGATCGCCCGGGCCAGGATCAGCTGCAGGGCGTCGTGGGCCAGGCCGCAGGCGGCGGACGACAGGGCGAACAGCACCAGCCCGGCCAGGAAGGCCCGCCGGGGCCCGAACCGGTCGCCCAGCGCCCCCGCCGACAGCAGCAGGGCGGCCAGCAGCAGGGTGTAGGCGTCGACCACCCATTGCAGGCTGGCGGTCGGGGCCCCGAACTCGCGGCCGATGGCGTCCAGGGCCACGTTGACGATGGTCACGTCCAGCTGGACGATCGTGAAGCCAAAGCTGGCGGCCGCCAGGATCAGCGGCAGGCCGGTGGGGCGGCGGGCGGCGGCGGACGCGACTCGGACATTGGTCATGGCCCGATCTTCGCCCGGTTCGACCCGTGATGTTACACGCGGGAGTGAAGCATCCGGGGAATGGCTGTCTTATAGTCAGTCCATGGAAGCCAATATCGCCTCCCCCGCCGCCCTGATCGGCGATCCCAGCCGGGCGGCCATGCTGCAGGCCCTGCAGGACGGCCGGGCCCATCCGGCCGGCGCCCTGGCCTGGGCCGCGGGCCTGACCGCCCAGGCGGCCAGCAACCACCTGGCCAAGCTGGTCGACGGCGGGCTGGTCAGCGTCGAGCGCGAGGGCCGCCACCGCTATTACCGCCTGGCCAACGCCGAGGTCGCCCACGTGCTGGAGGCCCTGGCCGTGCTGGCCGCGCCGGTCCGCTCGCTGGAGCAGCCCCGCTCGCCCCAGGCCCGCGCCCTGCGCGACGGCCGCTGCTGCTACGGCCACCTGGCTGGCCGCCTGGGCATCGCCGTGACCGACGCCCTGGTCGCCCACGACCTGATCCGCCCCGCCGACGACAAGCTCTACGCGGTCACCGCGCCCGGCCGCGCCTGGTTCGAGGACCTGGGGCTGGACCTGGACGCGATGCGCTCCAAGCGCGGCGCGGCTCGCCAGTGCCTGGACTGGACCGAGCGCCGCCACCACCTGGCCGGCCCGCTGGGCGTGGGCCTGCTGGGCCGCATGGTCGCCCTGGGCTGGATCGAAACCGTCGCCGGCAGCCGCGCGGCCAGGCTGACGACGCTGGGGCGCGAGGAACTGCGGGCGCGGCTCGGGGTCGAGCTGGACGGCCTGGAAGGTCGCGAGGCGGCATGACCCTTCCTTCTCCCCTTGCGGGAGAGGGAACGCCTATTCGTTAGGCGCTCATACGATTGTCGCCCGATCGTGGAAGATGTCCCACGCCGAGACACATCTCAGCGTTGATGATGGGTCATCCCGGGAGCCCCGCCATGCCCGACTTCAAGCTCGCCCTCGCCCCCAGCCAGCTGACCCAGACGATCAATCCGTGGTCCTGGACCTTCGGCGACTTCAGCCTGTTCACCGTCAACCTGGGCAAGTCGGCCGCGCCCGGCGTCGAGGCGCGGATCCTCGACGAGGTCGGCAGCTACGGTCGCCAGCTGGGCCGGATCGGCGAGGCCCTGTCGGTGATCATCGACTGGGCCGAGAAACAGGGCCTGCCCGAGCACAAGGCGATCGCCGACCTCAAGCTGCAGCTGGAGCACGTGGACGTGATCCGGCGGGAGGAGAAGGTCGCGACGCCGACGGCGACCGCCGCCGAGTAGCTAGGCCGCGTCGCGCAGCTTGCGCAGGCGGTTGGCGCCGCGCAGGCCGTTGTAGAACAGCAGCAGGCAGACCAGATCCACCACCACGGCCAGGGCCTGGCGCCAGGCCGGGATCATGTGTGCGCTCGCCGTCATGGGGTTGACCATCGCCAGGACCAGCATCAGCAGGCTGTAGAGCGCCAGCAGGCCCAGCAGCAGCGGGATCACCGAATTGGGCTTGCGCCACTGCACCGCGCCCAGGACCACGAACACCGCCGCGAACACGACGCTCATGGCGAGCGTGGTGTAGACCATCGCCGGCCCCATCATCGCCATGGCCGCCTGCCCCGCCTGGCTGCTCTCGCCGTACATCGCTCCCGTCGCCTTGCGCAGCTGCGCCAGATAGCCGTCGATGTTCACCGCGATCAGCGCCGCGCCGAACAGGCCGTGGGCGGCGCTGACGAACGCGCCCACGGCGCCGGCGCGGCCCGAGGCCAGGGCCTCGTCCTCGGTGGAAATGGCGGCGGCCGGATTGAACCAGCGCGACAGGTCGGTCATTGGAAAGCCCCCAGGGTTACAAGCTTGACCGCACCATCCGGAGTTGCGGCCGGCCGGTCAACGGGTCCCTAGGCCGCCTCCACCCCGAACTGCAGCCGCGCCAGCTTGGCGTAGAGGCCGCCCTGGGCCGCCAGCTCGGCGTGGGTGCCCTGCTCGACCACGCGGCCGTCCTCCATGACAACGATGCGGTCGGCCTTGAGCACGGTGGCCAGGCGGTGGGCGATGACCAGGGTCGTGCGCTCGCTCATGGCGTCGTGCAAGGCCTTCTGGACCAAGCGCTCGTTCTCGGCGTCGAGGGCGCTGGTGGCCTCGTCCAGCAGCAGGATCGGGGCGTCGCGCACCAGGGCGCGGGCGATGGCCAGGCGCTGGCGCTGGCCGCCCGACAGGGTCTTGGCCCGCTCGCCCACCGGGGTGTCGAAACCCTCCGGCAGGGCGTTGATGAAGGCCGTGGCCTGGGCCGCGTCGGCGGCGGCGCGAGCCTGCGCCTCGGTGGCGTCCTCGCGGCCGAAGCGGATGTTGTCCAGCGCCGAGCCCGAGAACAGCGGGCTGTCCTGGGCCACCAGGGCCATGCGGTCGCGGACCTCGGCCGGATCGGCGTCGCGCAGGTCGACGCCATCCAGGCGCACCACCCCGGCCTGGGGGTCATAGAAGCGCAGGAGAAGCCGCAGGACCGTGCTCTTGCCCGCCCCCGAGGGACCCACCAGGGCCACGGTCTCGCCCGGCTTCACGACCAGGTCGAAGCCCTTCAGGGCCGGCAGGTCGGGACGGCCCGGATAGGCGAAGGTCACGTCCTCGAAGGCGATGGCGCCGCGCGACGGGACCGGCAGCGTCTTTGGCTTTTCCGGCGCGGCGATGCCGGGCTGGGAATTGAGCAGTTCGGCGATCCGATCCATGGCCCCGGCGGCCTTCTGGACGTCGCCCCAGACCTCGCCCAGGGCGCCGACCGAGCCAGCGGAGAAGATGGCCAGCATGGCGAACTGGGCCAGGGTGCCCGGCGTCATCTCGCCCGACAGCACGAGGTGCGCGCCCACCCACAGCAGCAGGGTCACGCCGCCGAACGCCAGGGTCATGACCACGACGGTCATGCGGGCCCGGGCGCTGACCCGCCGGATCGAGGCCTTGTAGGCCGTCTCGACCGCGCCGCCGAAGCGGGTGTCGGCCGCGCCTTCGCGCCCGAAGGCCTGGACGGTGTCCAGGGCGTCCAGGCTCTCGCCGGCGTAGCCGACCGCGTCGGCGAACTTGTCCTGGGCGGTGACCGACAGCTTGCGGACGTTGCGGCCCAGCAGGAAGATCGGGGCCAGCACCACCGGCACCATCAGCACGATGAAGCCCGCCAGCTTGGGGCTGACGAAGGCCATGTAGCCCAGACCGCCGATCAGGCTGAGCGTATTGCGCAGCGCCACCGAGACGCTGGTGCCCACAAGCTGCTCGACGATCGTGATGTCGGTCGTCATCCGCGACAGCACCTCGCCGGTACGGGTCTTCAGGAAAAAGGCCGGGTCCAGCTTCAGGGTGTGGCCGTACAGCGCCCGGCGCAGGTCGGCGACGACCCGCTCGCCCAGGCGGGTGACGAAGAAGAATCGCAAGGCCGTGGCCACCGCCAGCAGCAGGGCCACCGCCGCCAGGCCGAGGAAGGCGTTGTTGATCGCGTCGCCCGAGCCCTTGCTGAACCCCTTGTCGATCACACCCTTGAAGGCCCCGGTCAGGCCCAGGGTGGCGCTGGTCGAGAACAGCAGGAAGAAGCCGGCGGCCAGGGCGTCGCCCACGTGGCGGCGCACGAACGGCAGCAGATGGGCCAGGGGACGGATGTCCTTGCGGCGCGGACGGCGGTTGGCGGCCTCGGCCAGATTCTGGACCAGCTCCGCGCCCGCGCTCGGCCTGCCCTCGGCCGAAATCTCGCCCGCGTTCACGTCACTCATCAACTGTCCCTTGCCAAATTCGCGCGCTTTCTTTATAGCCGCGCGTCTCCGAGAGCCACCCGCAAGGTACGGCTCCCGCCCACACATTCTTACATGCCGCCTCAAGTCGGTTGGATCGCCCGATGAAACAAGACATTCACCCCGACTATCACTTCATCACCGTCACCCTGACGGACGGCTCGAATTATCAGACCCGTTCGACCTACGGTAAGGAAGGCGCCACCCTGGCGCTGGACATCGATCCGCGCGTGCACCCGGCCTGGACCGGCGGCAACGCCCAGATGATGGACCGTGGCGGCCGCGTCTCGCGCTTCAACGCGAAGTTCGCCGGCTTCACCGCCAAGAAGTAAGCGTTCCACGCTTCTCGCCGTAAGGGCGACGAAAGGCCGGTTCCGCGTTAGCGGGCCGGCCTTTTCTGTTTTGATCCGCCCCCTACGGGGGCGGACAGGCGGCGCGGTCGCCAGGTGGGGGCAAGTGAGACGCGGCAGGGCTGACAGGGGTTAGCTGCGGAGCGGCTAACACTTGCCCCCTACGGACCGCTTCGCGGTCGTCTTCCCCCGGAGGGGGAAGAGGCGCGGGTTAGGCCGCGCCGAACGCCGCGCTGAGCCGGTCGAAGTGGGCCTGCACCGGGCGCGGGGCCTCTTCCTCGGCGGCGGCCTCGACGTACATGCGCTTGTCCAGGTGGCGGACGCGCTCATAGAGGCGCTCGGAGCGCTGCAGCAGGTTGACCAGGCCGAAGGGCAGGTCCTCGACGGCGGCGGCTTCGCCAGTCTCCAGGCCCAGGCGGTAGTTCTCGGCGCAGGCGGCCTCGGCGGCCATCTCGCCTTCCTTGACCGCGCGCTGCACCAGCAGCCACGAGGCCACCTGCATCAGGCGGGTGGTCAGGCGCATGCTTTCGCTGGCGTAGGCCAGGGCGGCGTTGCGCGAGAGAATCTTGCTGTCGTGGCGACCGGCCCCGTCCAGATAGGCGGCGGTCTCCTCGACCAGCGTCATGCCTTCCTCGAAGGTCCGATCAAACAGTTCGGAGCGGGCGAAATCCTGGATCACGCCAGCACGCCAGGGGGCCTGGGCCACGTTCAACTCGGTCATAGCTACTCATTGCCCCTTCGAAAGGCCGCGAGACCGTCTCGCCGGACAGGGGGACTGCAACCCCCGTGCCAGACGTGATCGTCCCGTTTCGCGACCGCCCCTCCCCCAAAGTCGACCGAAAGCCGTTATCCGAGTCAGGCGGGCTCGAGAGTCCGCCTGTAGCGTAAACCGATCGTTAGTCTAGGCGACCAAACAGCGCATTGGCCGCGTCACGTCCCGCCTTTTTCTTGCTGAGCTGGGCGCGGGTGCGGGCGATTTCCGCTTCCAGCGCCTCGATCCGTTCTTCCAGTTCCGCAACGCCGTAGTTCTCGAGGTCCTCGTGCGTGGTGGCGTTGAGCGCATCGCCTCGGAAGGCGCGCGGCTCGACCGGTTCTTCCATCATCGGATCGGTCTCCCTTGGTCGACCCCTTTTCGATCCGGCATCTGACGCCTACCAAGGGCCGGACGCAAGCCTCACGGGATGTTCCACCATGTCCGAGACCATGACCGCCATCGCCATCGAGGGCGGAAAAGGCGCCGCCGACGCCCTGCATCCGGTGAGCGTGGAGCGGCCGGAGCCCGGACCCGGCCAGATCCTGATCCGCGTGCGCGCCGCCGGGGTGAACCGTCCGGACCTGTTGCAGCGCCTGGGCTTTTACCCCCCGCCGCCCGGCGCGCCGGCCACCCTGGGCCTGGAGGTCGCGGGCGAGGTCGTGGTCGGGTCGGGACGCTGGAAGGCCGGCGACAAGGTCTGCGCCCTGCTGGGCGGCGGCGGCTACGCCCAGTACGCCGTGGTCGACGCCCGCCACGCCCTGCCCATTCCAGACGGTTTCGACTTCGCCCACGCCGCCGCCCTGCCCGAGACCGTGTTCACGGTGTTCGCCAATGTGTTCGAACACGGGATGCTCAAGCCTAGCGAGACCGTACTGATTCATGGTGGGACGTCCGGTATCGGGACAACGGCGATCGCCATGGCCAAGGCGCACGGCGCGCGGGTGATCGCCACCGGCCGCGGCGCCGACAAGAAGGCCCAGGCCCTGGCCCTGGGCGCCGACATCGCCGTCGACGCCAAGACCGAGGACTTCGCCGAGGTCGCCAAGGCGGCCGGCGGCGTCGACGTGGTGCTGGACATGGTCGGGGCCAGCTATTTCGAGAAGAACCTCGACGCCCTGAACACCGGCGGCCGGATCGTCTACATCGCCGCCCTGGCCGGGCCGGTGCTGGAGGTCCCGGTCATGAGGATCATGCAGAAGCGCGCGGTGATCACCGGCTCGACCCTGCGCCCCCGCCCGGCCGACGAGAAGGCCCGCCTGGCCGCCGAGATCGAGCGCGTGGTCTGGCCGTGGATCGCGGCCGGCAAGCTCAAGCCCGTGATCGACGCCACCTTCCCGCTGGAGGACGCCGCCGCCGCCCACGCCCACCTCGAGGCGGGCGAACACGTAGGCAAGGTGGTCCTGCTGGCTTAGACGTTTGGCGCGTGGCGAACGCCGAAACCGCCAACACTTTCGGCTGCCACGCTCTAGGCGAACGTCACCGACACCAGGCCGAAGCCCAGTTCGCGCCCATCGGCCGAAAGGCCCTCGGCGTGGGGCGAGACGCAGCGCTCGGTCTCGAAGGTGAGCCACGACAAGGGCCCGTCCTCGAGCCCGAGGTCGTCGGGCAGCCCGATCGAGTGTTCTCGGGGGCCGCCCTGGCTCAGGTCCACCCGGCCCAGCCCGCGACCGTTCAGCGCCACAGTGACGTCGTAGCGGGGACGGGACGGCGTGAGGAACGGCTGGAGCACCAGCGTGACCCGCGTCGGCGCGGCGCCGGGCTTCAGCCTGAACCGGACGGAGCACCGGCGACGCGCCGACCAGGCGCCCCAGGGCTCGACCGCGTGGAAGCCGTCGAGACCCAAGTCGCCGGACACGCCGATCAGCACCGTCTCGCCCCGCGGCAGCGTCCTCACGCCCTCGGAGAGCCGCAGGATCTCGTCCATCAGGTCGGCCCGCTCGCGCAGCCAGGGCGCGTTMCCCGGGTTGGGGTTCCAGGCCTGAAGATGCCGGGCCGTCGCCCGGATCGCCTCGCCCGGCTCGGCGCGCACGAAGGTGTCGATCGTCCGTCGGTACAGCGCCGCGTAGGCCTCGGCCCAGGCGTCCAGCCCGGCCTCCTCGCGCACCCTGCGCCCCACCGCCACGGCGTCGTCCGGATCGTAGCGGTCGATCTCGGCCAGCAGCGCATCGACCGTGACCGGCCGGGACAGCACGCGGAGTCCGAAATTCTCCCGCCGCCAGGTCGGATAGCGTTCGGTGGTGGCTAGGCCCGCCAGGCCGCGCCCGTCGCAGACGATAACCGGCCGCAGGCAGGCCATGGCCTCCAGGGCCGAGAGGGCGCTGGTGAAGACCAGGTCGTAGTCGGCCAGCAGCGCCTCGGGCCTGGCGACCAGGCGGTCCACCGCGATCCCCACGGCGTCGACCTCCATGCCGCGCGCCGCGCAGGCCGCCCGGATCGCCTCCAGGTGCCCCTGGTTCTTGGCGAAGGCCAACGCCTTGCGCGGCTTGTCGGGCAAGGGCGGCCCCGGCCGGAAGCGTTCGAGGTCGACGCCGTTGAGCACCACGTGCGTCCGGGCCGGGTCCACGCCCTCCTCGACGACCAGCCGGTCCCGGAAGCCGTCGCTGATGGCGACGAAGGTCTGGATGTTGGGCAGGCGGGGCGGCACGTCGTGCCAGCCGGTGAAGTCGTGGCACACGAACAGGGCCGGGACGTCCGGGAACCGCGCCGCCGCCACGGCGGTCTGGATGACGTGGTGGCCGTGGATCACGTCCGGCGTCTCGCGGATGGCGTCGATGTCGTCGGCGACCGGCACCGACGCCGCCCTCAGTTCGTCGGCGATCGCCCCCAGGCTGGGCGAGTAGACCATGGGCCGGTGGCCGGCGCGCGCCAGGGCCAGGGCCAGGTCGCGGGTCACCGTCTCGGTGCCCGAGCGCCCGGCCAGTGTGATGTTGGTCAGCAGGACCCGCAGTCCCGTCGGCGTCGCGGACCTCATGCCTGATCTCCGGCCGATCACGGGCGGCTCGCGGCGGCCAGGCGCGCGGCCAGGGCGGTCACGATCGGCGCCATGTGGCTCCAGCGCAGGACCTCGGCGTACAGGCCGGCGGCGACGCGCTCCCGTCCATAGCATTCATAGAGCGGCGGCGTGTCGACGGTGGGCGTCAGGTCGGCCAGCGACCGGGGGTCGTGCAGGGTCTCGATGTTCAGGACGCCGGGCCCGCCGGCCGCCAGCAGGCCCGCCGTCTCGTCGGAAATCTCGGGGTGGCGCGCGATCAGCGCCAGCTTCTCGGCCACTTCGGACTCCGTCAGCACGATCCGGCGGCGCTCGGTCCCGCGGGGAGCTCCCGCCAGCGCGTCCGGCACCACGGGATAGTCCAGCACCTCGACGGGTCGCCCCAGCCGCCGGCTCGCCTCGGCGGCGGCCACCCGGGCCAGCAGGTGGGTCAGGTCGTGGATGGGGTTGTAGTTCTGCCAGGCGTCGGTCACCACCAGCGAGACCTCCCGTGTGACGAAAGCGTCGCGCAGCGTGTCGGCCAGGCGGCCGAACGCCCGACCGTCGCCGGTCAGGATCCAGGCGTAGAGCTCACGATCGAAGGCCGATCCGAAGGGCTCGGCGGGAACCGCGCCCGCCTCGACCGCCATGCCATGGCTGGCCTGGATCCGGGCTTCCGAACAGGTCGAGCGCGATCCCTTGGCGATGACGAAGAAGCTGGGCTTGGTCGTGACGAACCAGCGCGCGAGCCGCAGCTCGTGCCCGGGATGCGCCACGACGAACGCGACATTGACGGACGCCTGTGTCCCCAAGACCCACCTTCTTATCCGCGTGGCGTTTCACCCGTTTGCGGGATCGCGGCGCCGGTGACTCGGCTGTTCGCCCTTCATTGTAAACACCGAAAAGGCCGCATGCCCCAGGACATCGACGAGTTGATCGCGCCGACCGGCCGATCGCCCGTCGGGCGAGGCGGCTTCTTCACCCGCAACCCAGAGTGATACGCCTGGGCGGACGGAGGACGCCATGAGCCTGAACAGCATCCTGCACGGCGCGCGCGCGCTGATGGTCCACCCCCATCACGTGGAGTTGGGCGTGCTGGGCGTGGCCATGCTGGTCGCCCTTGTCTGGTTCGAGGTCCGCAAGCCGGACGCCTGGCTGCAATGGCTGACCCTGTCGATGCTGATGGGGCCKGGTTTCCTGTTCTTCCTCGACGGCCGGGGGACAGGGCTGGACACCTCGCCGTTCGCGCTGGGCCTGGCCCTGGCCTTCGCGGTGGGCGGCGGCGGGCTGGTCACCTTGCGCGCCATTGGGCGACGCGAGCGCCTCGAGGGCCTGCGCGAAAACGCGGCTTCGACCCGCCATGCGCCGCTGAATCTGGGGAATGGTTGATCCCCGTTCCCTTTCCCGAGAAACCGCATTATAGCTCCAGGCTGAACATCCCGCCCGGCCGCAAGGTCGGGCGCCGTCATTTCTGGAGGACCGCATGTCCGACATCCTGATGCCCAAGGCGACGGCCGTCTGGCTCGTGGACAACACGTCGCTTAGCTTTGAACAGATCGCCGACTTCTGCGGCCTGCACCCCCTGGAAGTCCGCGGCATCGCCGACGGCGAAGTGGCGCGCGACATCCGCGGCGCCGACCCGATCGGCAACGGCCAGCTGACCCGCGAAGAGCTGGACCGCGCCCAGGCCAATCCGGACTACCGGATGAAGGCCCAGGTCAGCCGCCACGCCGAGCTGCTGAAGCCGCAGAAGAAGGCCCCGCGCTACACCCCCGTGTCGCGCCGCCAGGACCGTCCGGACGCCATCGCCTGGTTCCTGCGCCATCACCCCGAGGTGACCGACGCGCAGATCTCCAAGCTGCTGGGCACCACCAAGTCGACCATCGAGCAGGTCCGCGCCCGCACGCACTGGAACGCCGCCAACATCAAGCCGGTCGATCCCGTGACCCTGGGCCTGGTCGGCCAGCTGGAGCTGGACGCCCTGGTCAAGAAGGCCGCCGAGAAGAAGGCCAAGGACGACCTGAAGAAGGGCATCCTGCCGGAAGACCCGACCCTGCGCCCGGCCTCGGAAACCAGCGCCCTGCCCGAGGACCACGACGACGAGGAGGCCGCCATCCGCGCCTCGCGCATCGAGCCCAAGGCCGAGGACGTGTTCGGCAAGTCGACCTACGTGGCCGACGACGAAGAGGACGACGAGGACTAGTCATCCCCGCCACCCAAGCAAAAGGCCCGCCCCGTTTGCACGGAGCGGGCCTTTCTGTTTTCGGCCTCCTCTGGCGGCCACCGCCATTCCGACGCGGCGATKGCTAGAGGGGGCTAGTGAAGTCGCGCCCTGAGGCCTTCGATCTCCTCCTTGAGCCTGAGCTTCTGCCGCTTCAACTCCCTGAGCAGGGTGGTGTCACTGACGGGACGACGGGTCTCCTCCTGAATCGTGCGGTCGAGGCTCTCATGACGGGATCCAAGCTCGCGGATACGGGATTCGATGGCCATGGCTGTCGGCTCCTTGCTGGTGGACGTCGAAGTCAACACCCGCTGTTCGAAGCTGTCAGATCACATATGATTGCAATCGGCGGCGCTTGACCTGKCGCAGCTTGCTCCCAAGACGGACGAAAATTCACCATGTCGACCTCGCCGGCTTCGCCTGAAAAACCTCGCCTGGTCGTTGGAATCTCGGGGGCGTCAGGGGTTGTCTACGGTCTGCGGGCGCTGGACGCCTGCCGCGAACTGGGCGTGGAAAGCCACCTGGTCCTGTCGAAATCGGCGGCCCTGACCCTGTCGCAGGAGACCGGATTTTCCGTCGCACAGGTCAATGAGAAGGCAGATTTCGTCCATCGCGTGGGCGACGTCGGGGCGGCGATCGCGTCAGGGTMGTATCGCACGCTCGGGATGATCGTGGCGCCCTGCTCRGTGCGGACCATGAGCGAAATCGCAACGGGCGTAACGGCTTCGCTTCTGACCCGCGCCGCCGACGTGACTCTGAAGGAGCGTCGCCCCCTGGTGCTGATGGTGCGCGAGACGCCCCTGCATCTGGGCCACCTGCGCACCCTGACCAAGCTGGCCGAGATGGGGGCGGTGATCGCCCCGCCCCTGCCCGCCTTCTACGCAAAACCGCAATCGATCGCTGAGATGGTGGACCAATCGGTGGGCCGCGCGTTCGATCTGTTCGGCCTGTCGTGGCGGCCGGTCAAGCGCTGGGGTGAAGACCTGGCGACCATCACTGGCGATGCCTGAAAAGGGCTCGGGGGTTAACGGCGATGCGGCTTTGGCAGTGGGCCCTGGAGGTCTATGCGCGACCGTCTGTCGCAGAGGCGTGCCTGTCGCTGCAGGACCAGCACGGCCAGAACGTGCCCTACCTGCTGTGGGCCGCCTGGCGGGCCAGCGAGGGACGCGACGCCGACGTCGGCCTCGCCGCCGACCTGGTCCGGCGCTGGGACGCCGAGGTCGGCTCGCCCCTGCGCGCGGTCCGCCGCTCGATCAAGCCGGCCTGGCCCGCGATCGACGACGACGCGCGCGAGGATTTCCGCAACGCGGTCAAGGCCGTCGAGCTTCAGGGCGAGAAGGTGCTGATGGAGAGCCTGGAGGCCCTGAGCGGCGAGCCCAGCCCCCGGCGCGACGTGTTCGAGGCCCTGCTGGAGGCGGCCCAGGCGGTGGGCGCGCCGCCCCGCGAGACCGCCCTGCGCGCCCTTGCCGACACGCTTTCCTAGAGCCGATTCAACGCCCTTTACCCGCTGTCAGGCTTTGCTATCTATCACCGCCCTTAAGACGCCGATCGGGGCAAGGCATGGAGGAGCGTCCATGAACGACGACGATCCTTCCGACGAATCCGACGTCGCCATCGAGCGACGCCTGGCCACGCTGCGCGAAGAGCACCAGGACCTCTCCGACTCGATCGAGGCGCTGGAGGAACGCCCCCAGCCCGACATGCTGCAGATCGCCCGGCTGAAGCGCCGCAAGCTGTCCCTGAAGGACGAGATCGTCCGCCTGGAAGACCAGCTGACGCCGGACATCATCGCCTAGGGCCGCGGTCGTTCAGAGCCGCCGCTCCCACGCCGCGGACTTCGTCCTGACCCAGATATTGTTGCGATACAGCACCCGCCCGTTCTCGCGCACCGACAACAGGACCAGGTGCGGCTCGGTAGGTCCCGTCCAGTGTGGCGGATACCGAAGCGCCAGATAGCGCACCTCCACCGGCCGCCCACCCAACTCGCCAATCGGATTTCCGCGCGCGGGATACAGGCAGATGTTGAAGTGCGGCCCGCGACCGCCTTGGACCTGATCGCAATTGAATTGGTACGCGCGGCCGTCCTCGCCTTGGAACAGGTAGGGATCCCTCCTGTCGGCGCCCGTCGTGCTGTAGGGGAAAACTCCCTGGACGACGAGCGGACCGCGAACCTCGGGCGTCTTGGGCTGAAGCTGGTTGTACTGCGTGTACGCGATGAACCCGAAGAGGGGCGCGAACAGCAGGAGGATGACGACGTCCCGGACGTTCCAGGCGTCCTTTTCGCCCTTGCTCACGATCTCGCCATTCCCGGGGGACCTCGGCCCTACGCTTCCTTGCGCGAGCGCTTCTTCAGGAACATCGCCGCGTCGGCCTCGGCCAGGGCGACTTCGGGGTCGGCGCCGGCCTCGATCTCGCGCACGCCCCACGAGACGCGCAGCGGCACGGACCACTCGCCAACCTGCACCGGCATGTCGCGCACGGCCGCGGCCAGGGTCTCGGCCTTGGAGACGGCGGTCTGCTGGTCGGCCTGGACCAGCAGGACGGCGAACTCGTCGCCGCCGATCCGGCCCACCACGTCGCTCTCGCGGACATTGGCCTGCAGGCGCTGGGCGACGGCCTTCAGGGCCTCGTCGCCGGCCGCGTGGCCGAAGCGGTCGTTGACGGCCTTGAAGCCGTCCAGGTCGAAGAACACCAAGCTGGCCGGCGAGCCGTAGCGCTGGGCGAAGGCGGCGACCCGCTTGATCTCGCGCAGGAAGGCGCGGCGGTTCAGCACCGGGGCCAGCACGTCCATGTCGGCCAGGCCTTGCGCTTCGCCCAGCTTGAACTTCAGGCGGGCGACCTCGTTTCGCAGGTCGTCGATCTCGACCATCAGGGTCTTCAGGGCCGACTGCACCTGCGGGGTCAGGTCGGCTTCCGACAGGCCCAGGAACCCGGCCGTGTCGGCGGCGACCACGGCCCGCGCCACCACCGGCCCGGCGGCCTCGGTCAGCGCCCGGCGACGGATCGCCGAGAAGGATTCGGTGCGGGCGCTGGTGATCTTCATGGGACGACGAAAGCCACTTTGGGAATCACTTGCGGTGAAGCTTCGCGCATTTCTGCGTTCTTTCATTAACCATGACAATGGCGACGGCCATGTGTCGCAGCGTCGCGGCGCCGCACTATCGTCCGGGATCGACAGCGGTTTTCTGGTGAGAACGGGCTTTGGAGCCCGGGCGCCAGCGGCTATAAGGCCCGCGATTCACGGCCGTCAGGTCACTGAGCGCCTCCAGCGGCGCTCCACCGCCTTCTGGGGAAATCGTCGCCGATGCCCACCGCCACGCCACCTGTCGCTATCGTCATGGGCAGTCGTTCGGACTGGCCGACCATGAAGAAGGCGGCCGACGCGCTCGATTCCCTTGGCGTGACCTGGGAGGCCAAGGTGGTTTCGGCGCACCGCACCCCCCAGCGGCTGGTCGAGTTCTCCACCGGCGCCCAGGCGGCCGGCTATAAGGTGATCGTCGCCGGGGCCGGCGGCGCGGCGCATTTGCCGGGCATGGTTGCCTCGATGACCATCCTGCCGGTGCTGGGCGTGCCGGTGCAGTCCAAGGCCCTGAACGGCCTGGATTCCCTGCTGTCGATCGTCCAGATGCCGGGCGGCGTGCCCGTCGCCACCCTGGCCATCGGCGAGGCGGGCGCCAAGAACGCCGGCCTGCTGGCCGCCCAGATCCTGGCGATCTCCGACCCCGCCCTGGCCCAGCGCCTGGCCGCCTTCCGGACCGAACAGACCGACAGCGTCGTCGAGAGCGTCGAAGACTGATGAGCAAGTCCCCGCCCGCTTCCCCTTTGGCTCCTGGTTCCACGATCGGCATCCTCGGCGGGGGACAGCTGGGTCGCATGCTGGCCCTGGCCGCCGCGCGCCTGGGCTTCGACGTCGTGATCCTGGATCCGGAGGAGAACAGCCCGGCCGGCCGCGTCGCCAGCCGCCAGATCGTCGGCCCCTATGACGACCGCTGGGCGCTGAAGCGACTGGCCGAGGCCTGCGACGTCGTCACCTACGAGTTCGAGAACGTGCCCGCCGCCACCGTGGCCGAGCTGACCGCCCTGGGCGTGTCGGTCGCCCCCGGCGCCAAGGCCCTGGCCGCCGCCCAGGACCGGGTGGTGGAGAAGAGCTTCCTGGCCGAGATCGGCGTCCCCACCGTGGCCTTCGCCGCCGTTGACGACGCCCAAGGCCTGGCCGCCGCCGTCGCCCAGATCGGCGCGCCGTCCCTGCTGAAGACCCGCCGCGAGGGCTATGACGGCAAGGGGCAGGCCTGGATCCAGCGCCCCGCCGAGGCCGCCGCCGCCTTCGAGAAGATCGGCCGCCAGCCCGCCATCCTCGAGGCTCCGGCCGACTTCGTGCGCGAGCTGTCGGTGATCGCCGCCCGCGGCCGCGACGGCGAGATCGCCTGCTACCCGCTGTCGGACAACCATCACGAGGGCGGCGTCCTGCGCCGCACCAGCGCGCCGGCCAAGGTCAGCGCCGCCACCCGCGACCAGGCCGAGGCCATCGTCGCCAAGATCCTGACCGCGCTGGAATATGTCGGGGTCATCGGCGTTGAGCTGTTCGAACTGGCCGGCGGCAAGCTGCTGGTCAACGAGTTCGCGCCGCGCGTCCACAACACCGGCCACTGGACCCAGGACGGCTGCGAGGTCGACCAGTTCGAGCAGCACATCCGCGCCGTCGCAGGCTGGCCGCTGGGCCCCACCGCCCCACGCGCCCATGTCGAGATGACCAACCTGCTGGGTCCCGAGGTCGAGGCCTGGGCCAAGCTGGCCGCCGAACCCGAGACCCGCGTCCACCTCTACGGCAAGGGCGAAGCCCGGCCGGGGCGCAAGATGGGACACGTGAACCGGCTGCGCGGACTGAAGGACTAGCTAGGCGCGCGCCGGCTCGTCGAAGGCCGCCGGAGCTCGACCAGCAATCGGCCTCGGCGCTGGATCGCCCAGATCGCGGCGACGGCGAGACCGCCGCCTAGCAGGATCATCGCCGCCCTCAAGCCCCTGGCGCTGTTGTCGACCGTCCTGTCGACGATGACCTGGCCGTCCATGCGCAGAGCAAGAATCTGGCTGCCGGAAACCTCCATTTCGACGCGCTCGGGCTCTGGCCAGCGGGGCAGCGCCCGCCATTTGGCCAGGGCCGGGCAATCGTTGTGCGGACGTCCAGGCGACCCGCAGGTGAAGCGGAAGCTGCGCCCGTCCGGCATGACGACCAGCCTGGACCACGACCTGACCTCCACCGGCTTGCCCGCCACGAAGACGCCGCCAGGCGGGGCGAGCTGGACGGCCAGGGCGATCAGGGCGACCGAAAGCGGCAGCACCGCGCCCCAGGACGCCAGCTCGGCCAGCGCCCGGCTCCGGCGCGCCGCATGGGTTCGCAGAGGCTGATCGCCCAGGCGCCGGTGGAGAAGGAACGCCACCGTCGCCAGGACGACCGCGACCAGACCCAACCCCGCCCCGGCGACGAAGCGGGTCATCAGGCCCCAAAGGGTCGCGCCCACGCCAGCGAGCGCCATGCCGGCGGCGGCCTCGATCCAGCGTCGTCTGGTCGCGAGCGTGCGGGAAATCGGCGTCGGTCCGGTCCGCCGGGGGTCGAGAGCGGAAACGGCCAGGAGCGGAAACCTGACCTTTCAAGGTCAAGCTAGCGGGCGCGCCCCTGGAAAGGAAGCGCCGGACCTTGCCGCGACCCGACCGCCGAGGCAGCCTTCCCGGAACAGGCGACGGAGGGCATCGACATGGCGGTTCCGGACGGCGCGGAGGCGATGCGCCCCTTCCTGCCGGCCAAGGACTTCGCGGTCAGCAAGGCGTTCTACCAGGCCCTGGGCTTCCAGACCCTGTTGGACGGCGAGGTGGCGATCTTCGGCCTGGGAGCCAGCGCCTTCATCCTGCAGCGCTACTATCAGAAGGCCTGGGCCGAGAACTGCATGATGCAGCTGATGGTCGACGACCTGGACGCCTGGTGGGCGCACATCCAGGCGCTGGACCTGCCCGGCCGGTTCGACGTCCAGCCGCCCAAGCCGCCGGCGATGCAGCCGTGGGGCCTGCGGGTGGCCTATGTCTACGACCCGTGCGGCGTGCTGTGGCACGTGTGCCAGCGGCGTCCGGACGCGCCGCAGGACTGACGCCTCACGCCACAGCGATGATCTCCAGCTCGACCAGCCAGTCGTCGGCCAGGGTCTGGACGACGATCGCCGTGGTCGGGATGCGCCGGTCGCCCAGGGCCTTGACCMGCGCCGCGCCGTTGGCCTCGGCATAGGCGGGATCGCGCAGGTAGCTGGTCAGGCGCACGATGTTGTCGACGGTCATGCCGGCGGCGGCCAAGATCGTCCGCAGGTTCGACCAGACCAGCTCCAGCTGGCGCTCCAGTCCGGCTCCCGCCGCGCCGTCCGCCTCCAGCCCCATGGTCCCGGCCACGAACAGCATGCGGGCCGGATTGCGCACTTCCAGGGCATGCACGTAGTCGTCGGTGGCGGCGTAGATCCCGTCGGTCGGATTGTGGATCACGGTGTCCATGGCGGGCCTCCCGGGGCTTTCGTTTTGCGGCTTCACGCCCCAGCTTAGCGGAAAGGCGCGCCGTCGGTGTGACGGCCCTTCGCGGAGCGACCCATGGCCGAACAAGCGCTCATCGGCCAGAAACTGATCGGCCTGATCGGCGGCATGAGCTGGGAGAGCTCGGCCCAGTACTACCGGCTGATCAACGAGGCGGTGCGAGACCGCGTGGGCGGGGCGGCCTCGGCCCGCATCCTGATGTGGTCGTTCGACTTCGCCAGGATCGAGGCCCTGCAGCACGCCGGCGACTGGGACGCCCTGGCCGGCGAGATGGTCGACGCGGCCAAGGCCCTGCGCAAGGGCGGGGCCGACTTCCTCGTCCTGTGCACCAACACCATGCACCGCTGCGCCTGGGCCATCGACGCGGCGGTGACGACGCCGCTGCTGCACATCGCCGACCCGACGGCGGCGGCGATCCAGGCCGCGGGCCTGACGCGTGTCGGCCTGTTGGGCACGGCCTTCACCATGGAGCAGGACTTCTACCGCGGCCGGCTGGAAGAGAAGTTCGGCCTGGAGGTGCTGATCCCCGAGGCCGAGGATCGTAAGGCGGTGCACGGGATCATCTATCGCGAGCTGGTGACCGGCCAGGTCCTGGACGCCTCGCGCCAGGTCTATCGCGAGGTGATCGCGCGGCTGGTGGTGCGCGGGGCGCAGGGCATCATCCTGGGCTGCACCGAGATCATGCTGCTGATCGGCCAGGACGACAGCCCCGTGCCGATCTTCGACACCACCACGCTGCACGCGATGGCGGCGGTGGACCGGGCGTTGAGGGACTAGCGCGTCCCGTACCGCATCCGCGCCAGCGCCGCGGCCACCTCGGCCGCCAGGTTCATCGGCTTGATCCCGGCCTTCCACTTCTCGAAGGCCATGACGTTGTCGATGCGGCCGTCCAGGTGCTTGAGGGCCGACTCGCGGCCCGAGGCCATGTCGACCGCCAGGGTCGAGACCAGGATCCCCGACAGGATCGCCCGCTTGGAATAGTGATTCTCGTCGGTGGCCGTATCGCCGGCCCAGCGCCACAGGACGTCGGCGCTTTCCCAGATCAGGGTCAGGGCCAGCGGCATGTTGGTCGGGAAGGCCAGGAAGGCGGAGAGCTTGCGCAGGGCCTCGGCGTCGCGCTGGGCGGCGTCCAGGCGGGCGACCACCCCGGCCCGGATCTTCTCGCGGATCTTGGCCGGCGGCGGATTCAGGGCCTTCAACGCGGCCAGGGCGGCCTTATCGTGGCGGCGCGACAGCAGGGCGGCCAGGTCGCGCGCCCCTTGCGGCAGCAGGAGTTGCGCCTCGCCGGCGTTGAGGCCGGCGGCCACGGCGGCGGCGCGGGCCAGCCCCGGGTTCCACCCCAGGCGCGGCGCCAGGCGCAGGGCCTCGTCCAGCACCCGTTGCTCGGTCGTATCAGCCCAATCAGCGGCGTCGGCGGTTTTGTCGCTCATGAATCCGAGTCTACACGGGAGTTTAGGCCGCGTCGCCATGGACAGCGGGCCTCGCCTCTGCTATCAGCCGCCCCTCGTCGCCCGGGAGATCCCTTTCCGGGCTTATCAGGTTTTGTTCGCCCGCCCGGCCCCTGAGAGGGACTCGGGAAGATGGTCGGGCCGTCGAATGGAGAGAGACCCCTGGTCCAGATTTTCGTCCGCGACAACAATGTCGATCAGGCGCTCAAGGCCCTGAAGAAGAAGATGCAACGCGAAGGCAGCTTCCGTGAAATGAAGCGCCACGTGCACTACGAAAAGCCGTCGGAAAAGCGCGCCCGTCAAAAGGCCGAAGCTGTCCGCCGCGCCCGCAAGCTGGCCCGCAAGCGCGCCCAGCGCGAAGGCCTGCTGCCGATGCCGAAGAAGCCGGCCGGCGCGCGCTAAGCGACGCTTTCCGAGCTTTCGGAAACACCAAACCCGCCCGGAGCGATCCGGGCGGGTTTTGTTATTCCTCCCCCTGTGGGGGAGGTGTCGGCGAAGCCGACGGAGGGGGGACCTTAAGCCCCCGCCACGAACGCCACCGCCTTGACGATATGCCCCGCGAACTGGTCGCCCAGCAGCCGCGTATGCGTCGCCGCCTCGACGTGGTCCACATAGCCGTGGGTGGACCGCTCGGCCGGCGCGGACTGCATGGCCTTGCGCTTCTCGCGACCCTTGACCGGTCCGGCCGTCACCACGGCCACCGGCCAGGCGGGATCATAGGCCGGCACGGCGACCGCCTGGTCGGCCGACTGGGACCACAGCTCGACCTCGGCGGCGGCGGTGCGGTTGTGGCGGCCGTTGGCGAAGGCCCAGCGCTTCTCGGCCTTGGCCGCTGGCGGCAGGCCGATCTTGTCGCCCAGGCTGGTGTAGACCAGCGGCTTGTAGAGCCCCAGCGACGCGCCCCGCGCCGCCCAGCGCGAGGCCGTGGCGAAGGCCTGGATGAACGGCTTGAACGCCTCGGTCTCGGAGGCGTCGGCCGTGGCGGCGTCGACCAGCACCAGGCCGGCGATCTGGCTGGGGTTGCGCCCGGCGTATTCGCGCAGGCGCAGGCCGGCCATCGAGTGGCCCACCAGGATGAACGGCCCGCGCTCGCCCGAGGCGGCGACCAGCTTCTCGAAGTCGGAGACGATGGCCAGGCCGTCGCGCGGCGCAGGTCCCGGCGGCGAGAAGCCCATGCCGGCCCGGTCGTAGGCGCAGGATCGCCAGCCGGCCTTCGTCAGGGCTTCCTGGGTCGCGCCCCAGTCGGCGGCGAAACCGAAGGCCCCCGCCTCCAGCCAGACCGTCGGTCGATCACTGGAAGGACCCTCGCAGACCAGGCGCAGTTGGCGCCCTTCGCCGATGTCCACCATCCGCCCTCGGGGCACGGGATGACTTGCCGCCGACATCAGGCCGCCCACGGCGACGAACGAAACGAGGAGAAGGGTGAATCCGGCAACGGCGCGTCCGAGGAACTTGAGCATGCGACCACTCTAGCCGAGCGTCGGTGTCCGTCGAGTGACGGCCCTGTGGAAAACGCATGCAGGGCCCAGGCGCCCAAAAGGCGGGAGCCCTAGCCGTCGACCACGTTAATCCGCGTGCGGATGCGGCCGCCCTTGACGCGGGTGACCACGCCCTGGCCGTCGGCCGACATCTTGCCCGCCATTTGGGCCTTCACGCCGTCGGGCCAGCGCGAGACCGTGGCCAGGCGCACCTTGCGGCCCACCTTGGCGGCGGCCTTCAGGGGCAGGTCGCCCTTCTCGGCGAAGGTCTTGCCCATGAACAGGGCCGGGTTCAACGGCTTGCCGGCCTTGTTGCGCAGTTCGAAATGCAGGTGCGAGCCGGTCGAGCGGCCGCTGCTGCCCACATAGGCCACGGTGGTCCCGCGCTTGACGTAGGCGCCCCGCTTGAAGCCCGCGTCGCGACCCAGGTGGGCGTAGAGCGTGCGGAAGCCGTCCTTGTGGGCCACCTCGACGAAGCGGCCGTAGGTGGACGAGACGCCGCTGCGCATGACGATGCCGTCGGTGGCCACGTGCACCGGCGCGCCGACCGGGGCGGCGATGTCGACGCCCTCGTGCAGGCGGCCGTTCTCTTCCCACGGCATCTGGCGAAGGCCGAACGGCGAATTGACCACATGGCCCGGCAGCGGGGCGTCGAACACGAAGGCGGGCGGCGGCGGGGGCGGCGGCTCGGGGGCCGTGACGGGCTCGGCCGCGGTCGCCGGCGCGGGTTGCTCCAGGCCGGCGCCCATCGCGCCGATCGTCGTCACCGCGTTGATCGCGCCCCAGACCACGATGGCGCCGCCCAGCGCGGCGAACGCGACGAGCGAATAGGGCGACGTGGTTGCGGCCAGGACTCGAGACGCCAAGAGCGATCCTCACAGACGGACGGTCGACCCAAAGGCCCCGCCGAAGCGGGCTCCCATCCCACAGGTGACCTTTCGGGATAATGAAGGCGTAGCCCTATGCCGCGTCCATGAGGCGAAAAGGCGGCGCAGCTTAACCATTGGTCAACCATGACCATGATCAGCGGACAGATGATCCGCTCTACATTACCGGAATTTTAGAACATTACTTTGAGTACACTTCTTTAATTACACGTCATGAAAGAGACGTAACGAGTATTCATGAGAACACCGGAGTACACCTTTGGACATGGCGCAGGGACGCGCTAACGACATCAACCGAAGGGACGATCCGATGCGTAAGTTCATGACCAGCCTGGCCGCCGTGGCCACCGTCACCCTGGCCGCCGTGCCCGCCCTGGGCCTGCTGCAGGCCGCCCACGCCGAAACCACCGCCACCATCTCGCTGGTGGGCCTGAACCTCTCCAACCCCGCCCACGCCGCCGAATTCAACGCCCGCGTCGACGCCGCCGGCGAACGCGTCTGCCGCACCCTTGTGCACGACAACCCCACGGGCGACTTCACGATCGCCGGCTGCAAGGACGGCATCCGCAAGCAAGCCGCCGCCCAGCTGTCGCACAGCCAGCGCGAAGGCCTGAAGACGGCCGCCCGCGCCACCCCGGTCTCGGTCGCCGCCCGCTGAGCGACCGCATGATCCAGGCAAGCGAAAGGCCCCGGACGGGAACGTCCGGGGCCTTCTCTTTTCTGTTGCGACCAGAGCGGAGATGAGAACAAAATGGCAACAAATACGCGAATTGGGGAACCGCGAATGCCGATCATCTCTGTCTTTTTCGGCATTGTGATCCGGATCAATTTCACGGATCACAATCCACCCCACCTACATGCCGAGTATCAGGGGCATGAAGCGCTGTTCGACATCCGAACGAGCAGAGTCATCGCGGGCGAACTGCCACGTACCGCCACGCGCCTCGTGACCGATTGGATAGCCTTGCACCGCCCCGCGTTAGCCGAAAACTGGGACCGGGCCTATAATGACAGGCCGACCTTCAGAATTCCGGGATTGGATCGGGAATGACCTTCAAACTCGTCAAGGCTATCCGCGTGAAGGCCCTGCCCGGTCATCGGCTGGACATCGCCTTTTCCGATGGGTCGAGCGGGATCGCCGATCTCAGCGAAATCACACTTTCCAAAGGCGAAATGGCCCGCCCGCTCGCCGACGAGACCTTCTTCGCGCAGGTTTTCCTGGAGATGGGCACGCCGACCTGGCCCAACGGCTATGACGCCGATCCKACCAACATACGGATGAAGCTGGAGGCGGCGGGTCAATTGCAGAGCACCGGCGCGGCCGTCTAGCCACGGGTGCGTATCGCCAACAGAAAGCCCCGGATGTCGCCATCCGGGGCTTCTTTGTATCGTGAGGATCGAAGGCCCTAAAGCCCCTTCACGATCCCCTCGACCATCTTCTTGGCGTCGCCGAACAGCATCATGGTGTTGTCGCGGAAGAACAGCTCGTTCTCGACGCCGGCGTAGCCGCTCGACATGCCGCGCTTGATGAACAGCACCGTGCGGGCCTTTTCGACGTCCAGGATGGGCATGCCGAAGATCGGGCTCTGCGGGTCGGTCTTGGCGGCCGGGTTGGTGACGTCGTTGGCTCCGATCACGAAGGCCACGTCGGCCGTCGAGAACTCGCTGTTGATGTCCTCCAACTCGAACACCTCGTCATAGGGGACGTTGGCTTCGGCCAGCAGCACGTTCATGTGGCCCGGCATGCGGCCGGCGACGGGGTGGATGGCGTACTTCACCTCCACGCCCTCTTCCTTCAGCTTGTCGGCCATTTCGCGCAGGGCGTGCTGGGCCTGGGAGACGGCCATGCCGTAGCCCGGGACGATGATCACCTTGCTGGCGTTCTTCATGATGAAGGCCGCGTCGTCGGCGCTGCCCTGCTTGACCGGACGGGTCTCGACCTTGCCGCCGGGGCCGGCGGCCGCGGCGTCGGCGCCGAAGCCGCCCAGGATCACCGAGATGAAGCTGCGGTTCATGCCCTTGCACATGATGTAGGACAGGATCGCGCCCGACGAGCCGACCAGGGCGCCGGTGATGATCAGGGTGGTGTTCTCCAGGGTGAAGCCCAGGGCCGCGGMGGCCCAGCCCGAATAGGAGTTCAGCATCGACACGACGACGGGCATGTCGGCGCCGCCGATCGGGATGATCAGGGTCACGCCGATCAGCAGGCTCAGCGCGAAGATCGCCCAGAAGGCCCAGATGGCCGCACCGCCCGAGATCACCAGCACCACCACCAGGGCCACGATGGCCAGGGCGATGACGATGTTCAGCAGGTGGCGGGCCGGCAGCAGGATCGGCGCGCCGCCCATGTTGCCGTTCAGCTTGGCGAAGGCGATGACCGAGCCGGTGAAGGTGATGGCGCCGATGGCCAGGCCCACCGACAGCTCGATCAGGCTGTTGAGGTGCACATGGCCGTCGGCGCCCAGGATGCCGTAGGCCGCCGGGGTGTAGATCGCCGCCACGGCCACCAGGCACGCGGCCATGCCGACCAGGCTGTGGAAGGCCGCCACCAGCTGCGGCATCGAGGTCATCGGCACCTTGCGGGCGATGACCGCGCCCACGCCGCCGCCGACGGCCACGCCGCCGATGATCAGGCCGATGGTGATCGGGTCCAGCGCGCCCTGGCTCCACAGGGTGGCCAGGGTGGTCAGCACGGCGATGGCCATGCCGATCATGCCGTAGGTGTTGCCCTTGCGGCTGGTCTCGGGGCTGGACAGCCCCCGCAGCGCCAGGATGAAGAGCACCCCCGAGACGATGTAGAGGATGGCGGCGAGATTGGCGTTCATGTCAGGTCTTGGCCCCCAAGAGCGGCGAAGAGGAAAGCTCCGGCGCGGCGTTGACGCCGAACCGGGGTGGATGGCCCGAAGGCAGGCCGGAGAGGTCGTAGCGCGGCGGCTCGTAGTGGTTGGCCGCCGTGTAGGGCGCGGCGAAGCGGGCCTGGCCGTCGGGGCCAGCGAGTTCGTCCTCGCGCACGAAGAAGGCGTTGGCGCCGGAGAGATTGCAGCCCACCAGGGCGTAGCCCTTGGCGCGGCCCAGGGCCTCCAGACTGGTCAGGCTGGCGCTGTGATAGTTGCCGCCGTCCCAGACCCGGTCGGCCTTGTACTCGGCGACGAAGGCCACGGGCGGCGGATAGGCGGCGTTGTATTCGATGATCACGACGCGCGGACGCACGGCCTCGATGGCCTTCCAGATCCAGTAGTCGTTGCCGTCGATGTCGATCGACAGCAGGTCCACCGAGGCCGGCTTGTCGGCGGTCCCGCCGGCCCAGGGGCCCAGCAGGTCGTCGATGTTCTCGGCGGTGACGAAGGCCTTCTGGACGGTCAGCCGCCCCTGCCCCACGGCCACGGCCTGGTGGCCCTTGGCGGCTTCGACATACTTGTCCGAACCGTCCAGCCACAGGCCGCTCCAGCCGGCCATCAGCAGCAGGGCGGTGTTGCACTCCACCCCGGCCTGGACGCCGAACTCGATGAAACGCCGGTCGCCCTGGCCGATGCGGTTGAAGATCTCCAGGACGATCCCGTCCTCGTCGTTCTGGCTGTAGGTCTTGCGGCCATGGGCGATCAGCCGCCCGGGCTCCTGGGCGCGCGCGCTGGTCCGCAGCTCGTCCCACCATCGCTCCAGCGCGATGCGGTTGGCGACTTGGGCCTGTTTGACGATGCGCTTGTCGCCGAACATCAGGCGGCTCCCAAGCGTCGGCGCGCGGTCATGGCCGCACCGCCGGAGCCGACTGGGCGCCCAGCAGGGCGAAGATCGAGGTCTGGGTCGCGGGATCGCCGGAATAGCCGTAGATCGCAGCCAGCGTCAGTTGCGCGGGCCCAGGCGCGAAGGCGCTGGTCACGGCCATGCCGCCCAGGCCGCCCGGGGCGATCTTGATGGTTCCGGCCACTGGCCCGAAGGACACGGCCTGCCCCCCGGCGCTCTTCAGGTCGAGCCGCGTTGGCTCCTGGAAAAGCTTTCCCCCGTCGGGCCGCAACAGCGACCCGCATTGCCCCAGAAGCTCCGGCCGCGCCGTCAGCGCGTCGGGCGCGCAAATGGCCAGAGACACATAAGCCTGAGGCTTGCCCAGGGGCGGATCGATATACTGGTAGGTGACCTTGACCTGGCCCGCGGGAATCTCTTCCGGCTTGAGACGCGCGTAGGCTGCGGTCGCCGCGCCCCACCCCGACGACGCCGTCAGCAGCGAGCGCTTCATCAGCGTCAGTTCATAGACACCGTTCGCCCGCGCCAAGCCGTTGAGGACCATCTGGCCGTCGAAGGTTCCGTCGTGATCGACGTCGCGGAAGCAGACGCCGATGTCGCCCTTGGCGACGATCCCGCGCGCGCCGTTCGAACCCGGCGCGCAGAAGACCTCGTCCTCGCCGATCAGCCCGCCCGCAAACAGGGCGCCCTCGGCGAAGGCAATGACGCGACCGCCGCCGTTCACCGTGTCGGCCACCTGGTAGGGCGCGCTCAGCCGAACGGCCGCCGTGGAGCGGAAAGCCTGGCTGAACAGCGCGCCGCCGCTGGCGATCCCGTCGACGGACGTCGAACGGGGCGCCTCGATGACGACGGGGAACGACAGCACCGCACCTTGCGGCAGCTCGGCGGCCATCGCGCCGGCCGCTGACAGCGAAGCCATCAATGCAAGGGCTGGCGGGAGGCGGCGAAGGCTCACTTCTTCTCTTTCTTCTTGTACATGGCCAGCATCCGCTGGGTGACCAGGAAGCCGCCGAAGATGTTGACCGCGGCGAAGGCGGCGGCGACGGCGCCGGCGCCCTTCGAGATCCAGGTCG
The DNA here is from genome assembly GCF_056665975.1 of Caulobacter sp. 05T431. Taxonomy (NCBI): domain Bacteria; kingdom Pseudomonadati; phylum Pseudomonadota; class Alphaproteobacteria; order Caulobacterales; family Caulobacteraceae; genus Caulobacter; species Caulobacter sp. 05T431. The sequence continues at coordinate 110,522 of NZ_JBFTKU010000006.1, forward strand.
AGGCGGCGACCGTGCCGCCCGAGAGGTCGCTGTTCGCGCCGTGGGCGGCGGCGGCCAGCAGGGCGCCGACGATGATCACCGACGAGATGGCGTTGGTCACGGCCATCAGAGGGGTGTGCAGGGCGGGCGTCACGCTCCAGACCACGTAGTAGCCCACGAAGATGGCGAGCACGAAGATCGCCAGGCGGAACACGGTGGGGTCGACGGCTTCCATATTCAGCTCCCTTTTGCTCATCATCCTTCGGTCGCGAAGCGATCCGGAGGATCCAAGCTGAGTTTTAGACACGGCCAGCGCCGCTTAGGTCCCCCGCATGAAGCGGGGGATGACGAACCTATTTGGCCAGCAGCGACGGGTGCACCACCGCTCCGCCCTGGGTGACCAGGGCCGCCTTGAGGATCTCATCCTCGAAGTCCGGGGCGAAGGCGCCTTCCTTGTTCAGGAACAGGCTCGACAGGGCGAACAGGTTGCGAGCGTAGAGCGCGCTGGCGTCGGTGGCGATGCGGCCCGGCAGGTTGGCCGCGCCCAGGATCTTGGCGCCGTTGGCGGTGACCACGGTCTCGTTCAGCTTGCCGCCCTCGACGTTGCCGCCGGCCTCGATGGCCAGGTCGACCAGGATCGAACCCGGCTTCATCGACGCCACCTGGGCGGCGTTGACCAGCTTGGGCGCGGGGCGGCCCGGGATCAGGGCCGTGGTGATGACGATGTCCTGCTTGGCGATGTGCGAGGAGACCAGCTCGGCCTGCTTGGCCTGGTATTCCTTCGACATCTCCTTGGCGTAGCCGCCGGCGGTCTGGGCGTTCTTGAACTCCTCGTCCTCGACGGCCAGGAACTTGGCGCCCAGCGACTCGACCTGCTCCTTGGTGGCCGGACGCACGTCGGTGGCGGTGACCACCGCGCCCAGGCGGCGGGCGGTGGCGATGGCCTGCAGGCCGGCGACGCCCACGCCCATCACGAAGACCTTGGCCGCGGCGACGGTGCCGGCGGCGGTCATCATCATCGGCAGGGCCTTGCCGTAGGCCTCGGCGCCCTCGATCACGGCGCGGTAGCCGGCCAGGTTCGCCTGCGAGGACAGCATGTCCATCACCTGGGCCCGCGTGATGCGCGGGATKAACTCCATGGCGATGGCGCTGGCGCCGGCCTTGGCCAGGGCGTCCAGTGTTTCCTTGTCCTGATGCGGATTGAGCGCGGCCGCGACGATCGCGCCCTTCTTCAGGGCGGCGATCTCGGCGGCTTCGGGGGCGCGGACCTTGAACAGGACGTCGGCGTCCTTCAGGGCCTCTTTCGCCGTCTTGGCCAGCTTGGCGCCGGCCGCTTCGTAGTCGGCGTCCGGATACGACGCCGCGATCCCCGCCCCGGCCTGCACGACGACCGTGAAGCCGGCGCCAGCCAGTTTCTTCACGGTCTCGGGCGTGGCCGCGACCCGCGTTTCACCCGCGCGGGTCTCTTTCGTGACGGCGATGACGGCCATCGGCATACCCCTCCCAAGGACGCTGCTTGCTCCGACGAGCTTGCGCGTCTCTCTAGGGGATGTTCTTGCCCGATGTCGAGCCTTACGCTCGCGTCAGAGGCAAAAAAATTCCGATGTCTACCGGTGTCAGTGGGCGGAGGCGGGCTTTTCGCGCAGGAACACGACGCCCACGATCGCCAGCACGATTCCCGGGACCAGACCACCGATGAAGCCGGCGGCGGTGCAGAACCACAGGGTGATCGTCAGCAGCAGGACGGCCACGGCCAGCGAGCCCCACTTGGTCATCTTGCCGAAACCCTCGAAGGTCGCGGCCTGCTCTTGAATGTCCATCGAACCGCGTTGGTAGTCGCCGGCCATGTCTGTTTCCTAGGTGGAATTAAAAAAACGCCCCGCCGCTTACAACGTGCGGGGCGTGGGCTCAAGCCGCCGCGATGTCGCGGTTGGCCCAGGCCTCGTCGGTGAACCGCGTTCGCACAGCCGCGACGGCCTGGTCGACCGAAATGTCGGCGATCCGCCCTTCCCCGCCGTCCAGCCGCGACAGCCAGCGCGAATAGGCCGGCACGGGGCTGGTGCCCATCAGACCGACGGCCGGGCGGCCGACCGAGGCGGCGACGTTCAGCGGGCCCGAGTCGTTGCCCAGGAACCCGGCCGACAGGGCGATCAGGGCCGCGCCCTGGTCCAGCGGCAGATCGAAGACGGCCACGTCGCGACCAGGCGGCTGGGCCTCGATCACCGGCAGGGCGCGCGCGGCGTCGCCGGGACCGCCCAGCCAGAAGACGGTCGGGAACAGGTCGGCCAGGGCCGTCGACACGGCGGCGAAACGCTCGGCGGGCCAGGTGCGGGCCGGCTCGCTGGCCCCGACGCCCAGCACCAGCCAGGGACCCGGCAGCGCTCCGAACCGCGCCTTGACGGCGGCCACGGCCTTGGGGTCGAGCAACAGGCCCGGCTCGCGGCTGTCGACCTTCAGCCCGTGCAGGGCCTCGAAGGCGGCCAGCTTGGTCAGGCGATGCTCGGGCCGCATGGCCTTGGGCAGGAACGGCCCCTTCAGCCACTGCTCCTGGCTGGAATGGCCCAGGCCGAAGCCGCGGCGGTCCGGCACGCCGGCCAGCCAGGCGGCCTGGGCGGGGCGGCCGATCTTCTCCAGGATCCAGACGGCGCGCGGCTTCACCTCGCGGCAGAGGCGCCAGAAGTCGAGGACCTCCTTCACGCCCTTCAGCGATCCGGTGAAGTGGCGGGCATAGACCACCGAGGCGATCGTCGGCTCGACCGCCAGCACCTCGGCGGCGCGGCTGGACGGTCGGGCGGCCAGCACCACCGTTCCCTCGGGCGTGGTCGCGGCGATGGCCCGGAAGGTCGGCAGGTGCCACATCAGGTCGCCGATGCCCCGGTCGGGGGCGTAGACCAGCACCGGTCCGGCAGGGTTTTTCGCGCTCACGAAGGATCAGGCTCCCGACTAAGGCCGTCCAGCGGCTTAGCGGGCGGCGCGGGCCTTGTCATCCGCGCTCGGCTTGGAACGCCCCGCTGAAGAATTCGACGAGACTGGTCGGGGCGCGGTGGTCCAGGCAGAGGTCCAGGATCTCCCGCGATCCCTCGGCGGCGGCTCGGGCGCGCGGGAACATCGCCGCCTCGTAGGTCGCGAAGGCCGCCTCGATGTCGTCGGGGCGCGCGGCGATGGCCAGGCCCAGTTCGGCGCCGTCCAGCATCGCCATGTTCGCGCCCTCGCCCGCCGGCGGCGCCAGGTGCGCGGCGTCTCCCACCAGGGTCACGCCGGGGACGCGGTCCCATCGGTGGTCGTCGGGCAGGGTGTGCAGCATGCGCGGAACCGGCGGGGTGTCGCTGTCGGTCATCAGGGCTGTCAGGGCCGGCGCCCAGCCCGCGAACTCGGCGGCGATCCGGGCCTTGGCGTCGGCGGGGTCGGCGAAGTCGACGCCGGCGATCCACTCGGCGGAACGGCGCAGGGCGAAATAGGCGTGGACGACGCCGTCCGGCTCGCGGTGCGCGAAGATCCCCTGGCCCGGGGCCAGGGCGAACAGCGCCCCGCCGCCCGCCGCCTGGGCCGTCGCGGGATGCCGGGCGTCGGCGTCGTGCAGATAGGTCTCGACGAAGGTCACGCCCAGATAGTCAGGTCGGGCGTCCGACAGCAGCGGCCGGACCTTCGACCAGGCGCCGTCCGCGCCCACCAACGCGTCGGTGACGCCGGTCGTCCCGTCGGCGAAGGCCAATTGGTGACGGCCGCCGCCCAGGGCCTCGAGGCCGACCAGCTTCTTGCCCCACTGGATCGTCCCCTCGGGCAGGGAGTCGATCAGCATCCGCCGCAGCGCGCCGCGCGGGACCTCGGGCCGGCCGCCCGCGCCGTCGTCGGCTTGCTCCAGCAGCAGCGCGCCGTTGCGATCCAGCACGCGCGACGCCTGCCCGCCCTCGTGGATCAGGCCCAGGAATTGATCGAACAGGCCCGCCGTCTTCAGCGCCAGCTGTCCGTCGGCCTCGTGGATATCCAGCATCCCGCCCTGGGTGCGCGCCCCGGCCGAGGCCTCGGCCTCGTAGATCGTCGCGGGAACGCCCTGCAGGTGGAGCACCCGGGCCAGGACCAGGCCGCCCAGGCCCGCTCCGATGATCGTCACGGATTTCGTCATGAGGTCGCCTCCAGGATCACATTGGAACGATGTTCCATTTCTGCCTATTGGAACATCGTTCCAATCATGTCAAGACTCGGCCCATGACGACCAAGACCAAGCGCGGCGAGCGGCGCACCGACGCCCTGTCGAAAGACCGGATCGTGGAGGCCGCGATCGCCATCCTCGACGCCGAGGGCGAGACCGCCCTGACGTTCCGCGCCCTGGCGACGCGCCTAGCGACGGGCGCCGGGGCGATCTACTGGCACGTCGCCGACAAGACCGCCCTGCTGACGGCGGCGACCGGCGACCTGATCGACCGCGCCATGGCGCAGGGCGACGACGCCCCGCCGCGCCAGGCGATCCGGGCCATCGCCCTTCGCGTGTTCGACCTGATCGACGCCCATCCGTGGGTGGGCGCCCACCTGGCGCGCGAACCCTGGCAGTCGGCGATGTTGCGGATCTTCGAGGGCGTCGGCAGCCGGTTGGACGCGCTGGGCGTCCCGGAGGACCGCCAGTTCGACGCCGCCACGGCGCTGGTGAACTACATCCTGGGCTGCGCGGGGCAGAACGCGGCCAACGCCCGACTCATGCCCGCCGAAACGGATCGCGAAGCCGCGCTGGGCGCCGTCGCCGCCCAGTGGACCAAACTCGATCCCGCCGAGCACCCCTTCGTGCGCAAGATGGCGGCCCGGCTGGGCGACCACGACGACCGCGATCAGTTCCTGGCCGGGGTCGACCTGATCCTGGCGGGCCTGGACGCCGCGCGCTAGCCGATCCGGCCCGACCTCAGGAGACGCCCAGCGCCCATACCCGGTAAGCGTTGAGGTCCTCGGCCATCTTCTCGGGCGAACCGGGCCAGCCCTTGGGCAGCGCGCCGTCGGCCCCGAAACTCCGCGCGATCCGGCCCAGGGCCGTGTCCTTGCGGGCGGCGGGCACGAGGTTGTAGCCGATCATCTTGCCGCCCCGGGGCAGCTTGTAGACGAAGACGCTCTCGACATCGCGCCACAGCACCTTCTTTGGGGCGCGGATGAAGCCTCCACGGACCGTGAAGCCCTTGGCGTCCAGTTCCAGGACCTGGGGACGCATCAGCAGAAAAGCGAAGATGGCGGCGCACAGCCCGAAGAACACCAGGGCCAGCCACGCCTTGAGGTTGGTCGAGTCGTCTCCGACCATCATCGCGCCGATCGCCACGAAGATCAGGCTGCCCGCCAGGTACAGCGACATCTTGAGGCGCGACGCCTCGATGGTCCGCGGTCCGACCTGCGTGCTCACGCCCACATCGATTGGTTTGCCCATGACCGTTCCCCAAGCTTGGCCACAAGCCTAGCCAACGGACCGGCGGCGGGACAAGCCCCGCGCGCGACCTAGCCCCAGCCCGCCAGCAGCCCTCGCAGGCCGCCCACGAAGGCCAGGGGCTGGTCGACCATCACGTGGTGGTCGGCGTCGGGGATGGCGACGCGCAGGACGCTGTCGGGCATCTCGCCGAACATGTAGGCCAGGGTGTCCTCGCGCATCAGGGCCGAGCGCTCGCCCCACATCACCGCCGCCGGGCAGGCGATGCGCGGCAGCAGCAGGCCCAGGTCCGGCATCGAGAACCTCTGCCAGATGGCCGGGTCGAACTTCCAGGTCCAGCCGCCCTCGACCTCCTTCAGCGAGCCCCGGGCGATGTGGTCGGCGATGTAGAGGTTCTCGCAGCCCTGCGGCGGGGCCAGGCGGAAGCGGCTGAGCGCCTGCTCCAGGGTCGGATAGACCCGGTTGGCGGCGTCGGGGCGCGACGGCGGGCCCTTCCAACGCTTMTCGGGCGGCTGGATGCTGCTGTCGACCATGACGATGCCGCGCAGCCGGTCGGCGTGCTCGACGCCGCAATAGAGGGTTGGGAAGCCGCCGAACGAGTGGCCCACCAGGATCGGCTTCACGCCGCCGACCTCCAGTCCCGCCGCCTCGACCGCCGCGAAGATCTCGGCCGCGAACGACTGGGCCGAATAGGCCGGCCGCCAGTCCGAGCCGCCCATGCCCGACCACGAGATGGCCGCGCACCGCCAGTCTTTCGCGAAGAACGGGGCGATGAAGCTCCACCAGTCGGCGTGGGCGCCGTTGCCGTGCAGGAACAGCAGGCCCGGCTTGCCGACCTCGCCCCAGGTCAGCAGCTCGATCTCCGCCCCCTCGACCGGGATGCGCGAGCGCTCGGGTTCGACGGCGACGGCGGCCTCGAACCAGGCGGGGGTCGGCGGCCTCTCGCCGTGGAACGGACCCAGCAGCGACGTTGGGGCGGGGCGATCATCGGCCATGCTCAGCTCTCCGCCTTGTAGGCGACCTCGCCCGGGCGCGGGGCGCGGGGCGACAGGGCCTTGAAGACGCCGGTGCCGGTCATCAGGGTCCGCTCGCCGGCCCAGATGCGGCCGCGCACGGTGAAGACCAGGTCCTGCTCGGAGATCAGCTCGCCCCGCCCCTCCACGAAGTCGCCCAGCTGGGCGCCCGACAGGAAGTCGCAGTTCAGGCGGACCGTGACCCAGCTGTAGGACTTCTGCAGCGAGATGATCCGGCCCCAGGCCATGTCGGCGAAGCTCATCAGCATGCCGCCGTGGCAATTGCCCAGGCCGTTGGTGTGGTGCTCCTCGACGCGGAATCCCAGGACGGCCTCGCCGGGTCCGGCGCGCTGTTCGTACAGCGGCCCGATCTGCCGGCCGAAGCCGCGCGACCAGTTGAGCTGGCTGTAGCCCTCGGGAATGGCGGCGGCCTGGGCGTCCGTGAGATCGTCTGACATGGGAGAAGTCTAACAAGCGTTTGAAGCGTGGCAAGCATTACGCGCGCGAAGTTTCAGCGCACCCTACGGGCGTCGTTGTAAGGACGGCGCGCCCACCGGCGTCTAACCTTCTGAAAACGGGGCGCACCATGGCGGCTGGACGACAGGAGGACGGGGCTTTCGCGGCGTGGCTGGCGTCGCACCTGCCCGCCCTTCGCCGGGTGGCCCGCGCCTTCGCCGAACCGGCCGACCAGCACGACCTGATGCAGGAGCTGACCGTGGCGCTGTGGAAGGCCCGGCCGCGATTTCGGGGCGAGGCCGCCGACGCCACCTTCGTCCACCGCGTGGCCCACAACGCCGCCCTCACCTGGCGGCGCGGCGAGACCCGGCGTCGGCGGCGGCAGGACGGCGTGGCGGCCGAGCTGGCCCTGCGGGCGGACCAGCCAGACACGCCCGAGGCCKACCTGCTGGAGCGGCTCTACACGGCGATCCGCACCCTGCCGCCGCTGGACCGGTCGCTGATCCTGCTGTCGCTGGACGGCCTGGCCTATGGCGCGATCGCCGGGCTGCACGGTCTGACGGAAACCAATGTCGGCGCGCGGCTGACCCGCATCCGCGCCCGGCTGACGATCCTGGTGAAGGAGGACGGCGATGGAGTTTGACCGTCTCGAACAGGCCTGGCGCTCGGAGGCCAACACCCCCGACGCCCAGGCCCAGGCCTATCTGATGGAGGAACTGATGCACATGCTCAAAGCCCGACGTCGCGGCGAGACCCTGCTGTTCGCGATCCCGGTCGCGGCCATGGCCCTGTTCACGGGGATCGCGGCGCGGTCGTTCCTGACCGGCCGGAGCGACCTCGGCCACGAATGGGGCGCCCTGGCCATGCTGGGGGTCTGCTGGGCCGTGCTGGCGGCGGTGTTCTTCGCCGCCCTGCTGGTCCGGCGCCCGCGCGGCGACGGCTCGCCAATGCGCCAGACGCTGGAAGCCATGCTGGCCGCCAACCGGCGGGCGCGGATCAACTACCGGATCTTCTGGATGAGCCTGCCGGTGTTCATCCTGCCGACGCTGATCGGGGTGTTCCAGCTGAACGAGGTCGGCAAGGCCACGGATCGCAACGTCTGGCAGATGCTGCTGCTGTTCGGCGTGGCCCTGGCCGCCAGCCTCGGCTGGAACGCCCTGCGGTTCTTCAAGGTGCTGAAGCCCGAGCAGCGGCGGCTGGAGGGGTTGCTGGCTGACTATCGGGAGTAGGCTGGATTGGGGACAGGCGCATGCGCCTGCCCCCGGGGCCCCTACCCCGGCACGGCCCCGAACTTCCCGGCGTTGTAGTCGTCGATGGCCTGGATGATCTCTTCCCGGGTGTTCATCACGAAGGGACCGTGGGCGAAGACCGGTTCGCCGATCGGTTCGGCGTGGCCCAGCAGGACCACCGAGCCCTCAGGAGCCTCGAACGCGACCGTCTCGCCGTCGTCGTTCAGCTCGACCAGATTCCACTTCGGCGCCGCTTGGCCGCCGACCACGATCCCGCCGGAGACCACGTAGAGGAACACCGCCCTGCCCTTGGCCACGGGCAGGTCCAGCGCGCCGCCCGGCGACAGACGCACGACCGACATCTCGATGCCGATCAGCGACGGGAACGGACCGCTCACGCCGGCGACCGTGCCCGAGATCACCTCGACGCTCGCCCCGCCCGTCTCGACCTTCGGGATTTCCGCGCCCTGCAGGCCCAGATAGTTCGGCGCGGTCATCTTCAGCCGACCGGGCAGGTTGACCCACAGCTGCAGGATCTCCATCGGCCCGCCGGCCTTCTTGAAGCTCTCCGGCGACAGCTCGGCGTGGACCAGGCCGCTGCCGGCGGTCATCCACTGCACGCCGCCCGGCCCGATGATGCTTTCGTGCCCGCCGCTGTCGAGGTGCGACAGCTCGCCGTCCAGGATGAAGGTCACGGTCTCGAAGCCGCGATGCGGGTGCGGCCCGAACGGCAGGCCGCGGTTGTTCGGCGGATAGACCTGCGGGCCGTGGTGGTTGAGGAACAGGAACGGATCCAGCTGCGGGATCGCCGGGCCGGGCAGCGGCCGCCGGGTGACCAGGTCGCCGATGTCGTCGCGATGGGCGGGGTGCAGGCGCTTTAGGGTTCTGGGCGTCATCAGGAAACTCCGGCCGCGCTCAGCACCGCCGCCTGCCGCGCGGCCAGCCCCTCTTCCGAGAAGCCCTCCAGCGACGTCTCGAACAGCGCCTTCCAGTTATGCCGCGCGCCCAGGTGCAGGAAGGCCGCGCCCAGGCCGATGGCGGCGCGGTCCATGAACACGAACTCACGCGGGATGGTGATCGGACCCTTGTCCTTCAGGGCCTGGCGCACCTTGAAGGCCTCGCGGCGGCCGTACTCGCCGGGCGGGGTGTCGTCGGCGACGCTGCGCACGCGGTCGTCCAGCAGCGGGCCGTAGATGAAGCGGGCCCAGACGTTCAGCACGTCCACCAGGTCGTCTGTCAGGTTGGCGAAGCCCCAGCTGCGATAGGCCTCGACCTGCTCGGCCCGGTCGTCGTTGGACAGGGCGCGGTAGAGCCGCACCACCCCGCCCACGAACTTGGGCGGGAAGATGCGGATGCAGCCGAAGTCCAGCAGGTTCAGGTGCGCCGCGCCCTCGCCGCCGAATGTGTAGTTCCCCAGGTGCGGGTCGCCGTGAATGATGCCCAGGTGAGTCATCGGGCTCCACCAGGCCTCGAACAGCAGGGCGGCGATGCGGTCGCGGACCTCTTGCGGCGCGTCCTTGAAGGCCAGCAGCCCCCGGCCCTCCAGCCAGGTCATGCTGAGCAGGCGCTTGGTCGACAGCGACGGGACGGGCTCGGGCACCTGGATGTCGTCGCGGCCGGTGAAGAACCCGCCATAGACAGCCATCAGCTTGGCCTCGCGCTCGTAGTTCAGTTCCTCCCGCAGCCGGTCGCCGATCTCGACGATGGCCTCGCTGGGGTCGATCGAGCCGTCCATCCGTTTGAACAGGCCGATCAGGGCGCGCAGCTGGCCCAGATCGCTTTCGACCGCGCTCTGCATGTCCGGATACTGCAGTTTCACGGCCAGGGCGCGGCCGTCGGGGCCGACGGCGCGGTGCACCTGGCCCAGGGACGCGGCGGCGGCGGCCTCGTGCTCGAAGCTCTGGAACCTCCCCGCCCAGTCCGGCCCCAGCTCGGCGGCCATCCGCCGGCGGACGAACGGCCAGCCCATGGCGGGCGCGTTGGTCTGCAGCTCGGCCAGTTCGGCGGCGAATTCCGGCGGCAGCAGGTCCGGCACCGTGGCGAACATCTGGGCCGCCTTCATCAGCGGCCCCTTCAGCCCGCCCAGGGCCGCCTTCAGCGCCTTGGCGTTGCGGGCGTCGGCCCCCTCGCCGCCGAACAGGCTGTTGGCGCCGTACGACACTGCCGCGCCGGACAGGCCGGCGCCGACCTTGGCGAAGCGCGACACGCGGCCGGCCAGGCGGTTGCGCTCAGGATCGCGGGGGTCGTCGGCCATCAGCCGAACTGCCGGGAGTCGTAGAAGAACCGTTCCCGGACGATGCGATCGCCCTCCCAGACCTGGTGGGTCAGCTCCTCGAACCGCAGGGTCTCGCCCTTCGGGTTGGTCATCAGGAACACCCACTGGATGACGACATTGTCGCCGTCGTGCAGGACCATGACCGCCGGTTGGGTGTCCATCTTCGACAGCCGCGCCAGGGCCGCCGCCTCATGCGCGACCAGCACGTCACGGCCCACGCGGGGCTCGGCGTTGTTCTCCTGCATCGAGGCGCCCTCCGCATAGAAGCGCTCGATCGCCTCCACGTGCTCGTTGCGCTCGACGGTGGCGATGAAGTCGGCCAGGCGGTCCTTGGTGGGCATTGCGGCTCCGGTCAGACGAGGGCTTCGAACTCGTCGACCAGGCGTTCCAGCTGGGCGCAGCCCGCGGCCCAGAACGCCTTCTCGCGCGGGTTCAGCCCGAAGGGCTTGAGCGCCTCGACATAGGTGCGCGTGCCGCCCGCCGCCAGCAGGTCCTCGTACAGCGGCGCGAAGGTTTCGGGGTCCTCGCGGCGCTTCTCCATCAGGCCGCGCACCAAGAGGTCGCCGAACGCGTAAGCGTAGACATAGAACGGCGCGTGCACGAAGTGGCTGACATAGGCCCAGTAGTGCTCGTAGCCCTCGTTCAGCACCACGGCCGGGCCCAGGCTCTCGCCCATCACGTCCAGCCACAGCTTGCCGATCTGGTCGGGCGACAGCTCGCCGTCCTTGCGGGCCTCGTGGAAGCGGCGCTCGAAGCGGTGGAAGGCGATCTGGCGGACGACGGTGTTGAGCCCGTCCTCGATCTTGCCGGCCAAGAGACCCATGCGGTCCTTCGGCGTGGCCTCGGCCAGCAGGCGGTCGAATACCAGGCCCTCGCCGAAGATCGAGGCCGTCTCGGCCAGGGTCAGGGGCGTGTCGGCCAGCAGGGTGCCCAGCGGCGCGCACAGGGTCTGGTGCACGGCGTGGCCCAGCTCGTGGGCCAGGGTCAGCACGTCGCGCCGCTCGCCCATGTAGTTCATGAAGACGTAGGGGTGCCGCTCGGCCGTCACCGGGTGCGAATAGGCCCCCGACTGCTTGCCCGCGCGGGGGCGAGCGTCGATCCACGGCTTGTCGAAGAAGGTCTGGGCCGTGTGGGCGAACTTCGGGGCCAGGGCCTGGAAGCTTTCCAGCACGATCCCCTGCGCCTCGGTCCAGTCGTAGTTCCTGGGCGCGGCGGCCGTGAGGGGCGCGTTGCGGTCCCAGTAGTCCAGGGTCTTGCGGCCCATGACCTTGGCCTTCAGGGCGTAGTAGCGGTGCGACAGGCGCGGATAGGCCTCGACCACCGCCTGCTCCAGGGCGTCGACCGCGTCGGCGTCGACCTCGTTAGCCAGGTGGCGCGACTGGGCGGGGTTGTCGAACCGCCGCCAGCGATCCTCGACCTGCTTCTCGAAGGCCAGGGTGTTCATGACCAGGCCCTGGGTGGAGGCGCGTTCCTCCAGCGCCTTGGCCAGGCCGTCGGCGGCGGCCTTGCGGCGCTTGCCGTCGGGGTCCGACAGGCGGTTCAGCGCCTCGGGCAGGGTCAGGCTTTCCTTGCCGACGCTCGCCGTCAGCTTGGCCAGGGTCTCGTCGTACAGCCGCACCCAGTTGGCCACGGCCGGGCCGCGGTCGACGATGTAGCGCTCCAGGTCCGGCGTCAGTTCGTGCGGGCGCGACAGGCGCAGACGGCGCAGCCACGGCGTCCAGCGGACGGCGACCGGATGGGCCTTCAGGGCCGCCTCCAGCTCGGCGTCCTCCAGCTGGTTCAGCTCCAGCGAGAAGAACAGGCTTTCCGAGGCGATCTGCGACGAGCGGGCCCGCAGGTCGGCCTCGAACTTGGCCCAGGCCGGATCGTCGCGGGCGGTCGAGGCGGCCAGGCCCGCATAGGCCCCCACGCCCCACAGGCCGTTGGTCGCCTGCTCGTACAGCTTGATCCCGCGATCCAGCAACACGCCCAGGCGCTCGGGCTCGCCCCGGGCCTGCAGAAACAGGCCCTCCAGGCTGGCTAGTTCGTCATTGGCGGCCTTGGCGGCGGCCAGGTCGATCTCGATCCTGGGATCCTCGCGGCCGGCATAGAGGTCGGCGAGATTCCACTCGGGCAGGGCGTCGGTCTTGAAGGGCGCGTTCATGGCCACGGATATGAGCCCGTCGAAGGACGCGTGCAATCGTGGCTGTTGCTTTCCTCAGCGCCCTCGCCGCTCGGTCTGGTMCATCAGCCAGGCGAACAGCGTCGCCAGCAGGTAGGCCGATAGCGAGGCGATCACCATCTGCGGGACGCCGCCGGTGGGCGGGGCCACGATGCTGACCAGCTGCAGGGCCACCAGCAGGACCAGGAACAGCGGCGTGCTCCAGCCGCTGTGGCCCTGCAGGCCGCGCCGCCAGCCCCAGGCCGTCGCGGCGATGGCCAGCAGACCCATCTCCAGCGCCTGCTCGGGCACGGCGTGGTCCCACCAGCCCAGCCCCACCCTGGGACCGCCGAACCAAAGCGGCAGGTCGGGCCGGTGGACCAGGAAATCCAGCCCCCAGTGCGACGCCACCACCAGCCCCACGGCGATCGCCGCCGCGCGGGGCAGCTTCAGCAGGAAGAAGGCCGCCAGGCCCGCGGCCAGGGCCCACAAGACCGCAGCGGGCAGGCTGTGGGTGTAGGGCATGTGCGACAGCACCAGTGGGCTACCGGCCAGATGCGGGTCCAGGCTCATCCGCTCGACCCCGGCCAGGACCAGCACGGCCCAGGCCACGTCCACCACCTGGGCGCCCAGCACATAGGTCCAGAACGGCGCCTTGGGCTGTGCGGCCTTGGCGGCCAGGGCGGCCGCGTAATGCCCCACGAACATCATCCCCTCCCACGCAACTCGAGGCGGAGGCTAGGTCGGATCACGGCGCCTGAACAGACGTCGCATTACCGAGAATTAAAGGGCGCGCCGGCGAGTCGCCCCTTAGGATACCGCCGGTCGACGAGGGGTTGTCGACGAGGGCAGGACATCGATGAGCAGGGTCGCCGTTTCCATCGCTCTGGCCGTGGGCCTGCTCGCCGCGCCGTCGGCGATGGCCGCGGACAAGCCCCAGCCCATGGGCTGGCTGTCCCTGACCCTGCGCAGCGTGGTGGTCTTCCACAGCTGCACCGAGCGCCTGAAGGAGCGGTTCCACATCGGGCCGCTGAACGACATCGACATCACCGACATGGACACCGGCGGCGGCGACCTGTCGGGCGCGGTGGACGTCAAGTTCACGGCCGTCACCACCGAGAAGAAGACCCAGCGCCGCAGCCACTTCGTCGGCGTCTGCCATGTCGGCCGCGAGGGCGAGACCCGCATCGAGGCCCGCCTGATCAGCCAGGACGGCGGCCCGATCCGCCGCGTGCCGCCGGGCCGGATCGCGGGCTGACGCGTCCGATCGTCACACCTCGTTAAGGGCGACCGTTAACCCCTGACTCACGTCTCCGAAACCCGGTCTTTACCCCGCGCCTGTATCACTCTGAACCAACAAGAGCCCTGTCCCATGTCGGACGCGGCCGGTTCTAACGGGTGTCTGCAATGACCAAGACGGTTCTCGTCGTCGACGACGATCCGACTCAACGGCGGCTGATCCAGGCCGTCCTCGAGCGCGAAAGCTTCTCGGTCTCGCACGCCGAGAACGGCGACGCGGCCATGGCCCATCTGGCCAGCGGCGCGCCCGTCGACGTGGTCCTGCTGGACCTGGTCATGCCGGGCCTGTCGGGCCAGGACACGCTGAAGGAGATGCGTGCGCGCGGCTATGCGCAGCCCGTGATCGTCCTGACCGCTTCGGGCGGCGTCGACACCGTGGTCAAGGCCATGCAGGCCGGGGCCACCGACTTCTTCATCAAGCCGGCTTCGCCAGAGCGCATCACCGTCTCGATCCGCAACGCCCTGTCGATGGGCGAGCTGAAGGGCGAGGTCGAGCGCCTGACCAAGCGCGCCGGCAACCGCACCACCTTCGCCGACCTGATCGGGACCTCGCCCGCCATGACCCTGGTCAAGCGCATGGGCGAGCGCGCGGCCAAGTCGTCGATCCCCATCCTGATCACCGGCGAGAGCGGGGTCGGCAAGGAGCTGATCGCCCGTGCCGTGCACGGCGGCTCCGACCGGGCCGGCAAGCCGTTCGTGGCCGTCAACTGCGGTGCCATCCCGGAGAACCTGGTCGAGTCGATCCTGTTCGGCCACGAGAAGGGCAGCTTCACCGGCGCCACCGACAAGCACCTGGGCAAGTTCAAGGAGGCCGACGGCGGCACCCTGTTCCTGGACGAGGTGGGCGAGCTGCCGCTGGACATGCAGGTCAAGCTGCTCCGCGCGCTGCAGGAGGGCGAGATCGACCCGATCGGCTCCAAGCGCTCGCAGAAGGTGGACGTGCGCATCGTCTCGGCCACCAACCGCGACGTCGCCCACGCCGTGCAGCAGGGCCGGTTCCGCGAGGACCTCTACTATCGCCTGAACGTCTTCCCGATCGAGGCCCCGTCCCTGCGCGAACGCCGCGAGGACATCCCGGCCCTGGTCGAAGCCTTCATCCGCCGCTTCAATGTCGAAGAGGGCAAGCGGGTGGTCGGCGCCGCGCCGGAGACCTTGCAGGTCCTCACCGGCTTCGACTGGCCCGGCAACGTGCGCCAGCTGGAGAACGCGGTCTATCGCGCCATCATCCTGGCCGACGCGCCCTATCTGCAGCCTTACGATTTCCCGGCCATCTCGGGGATCATGGCGCCGCCGCCGGAAGCGGTCACGCCGGTCGCGCCGCAGCCGGACCTGTCGGCCGCCCTGCAGGCCGCCCACGCCGCCATGGCCCGCGCCCCGGCCCAGGACGCGCCCGTGCGCATCCTCGACGACCGCGGCCACCTGCGGACCCTGGAGGAGATCGAGCGCGACCTGATCCAGCACGCCATCGAGGTCTATGCCGGCCACATGTCGGAAGTGGCCCGTCGCCTGGGCATCGGCCGCTCGACCCTCTACCGCAAGGTCCGCGAGCAGGGCATCGACGTCGATCTCAAGGAAGCCTCGTAAAGGTCAGGCGCTGATCGCCAGGGGCGGCGAGGCTTCGGCCTCCGCCTCGGCCTCGACCTCCGGCTGGTCGGCCCGCACCCATCCGGCCTCGGTGCGGAGGGCCAGGCCCGCCTGCTCCAGGCCCTGCAGCTCCAGCATCACCGCCGCCAGCGGGATGGCGCGGCCCCATCGCCGGGTCAGCTTGCGCGAGATCTCGGACGCCGCGATCGCCGCGTCGCCGCTGCCCAGCACCAGCAGGATCATCTCGCGGGCCGAGCGCGGCTTGCGTCCTCGCCGGGACGCGCCGGTCGCGAAGCTGGCGGGTTCGCCCTCCAGTCCGGCATGGCCGTGGGCGCCGTCGGCCAGGCCGCCGCGCTCGATGGCGCCCAGGGCCAGGCTCAGCGCCCGCAGCTCGTCCTCGAACGGCGCCTGGGCGCGGCGCTGGGCCTCCAGCATGCGCGCCTCCAGGTCGGCCTTCCGGCGCAAAAGATAGTCGTAGATCGTGGTCGCCATCTTCGGGCTGCCCAGAAAAGGCGTGAGACTCCCCACCGCGGTCACGCTGTCGCGGCGTCGGTCGCAGCCATTTTCTACGGCGCGGACAGACGACAAAAGCGATTAAAAGCAATACTTTACGCGAGCCCCAAATGTCCGCCCGTTTCGTTACCGAAAACCTAACGGCGTTCTATGGACTCGCGTGTTTGGTGAGAAACGGGGACCATTTTCGGCGGATTCGGGGGTTCGCCCCGCGCCGTCTCAGGKATTCACCCTAGACCGAAACTTGGCCGTAGCCGGTCATTCGTCGTCGGGCTCGACCGCCGGAGCCTCGGGCTCGCGCCCCCGCCGCGGCGAGTCGCGGCGGCCGAAGCCCTTGCCGCGCGACATGGGCTTGCGCTCGCCTTTCGCCTTGGCGGCGATTTCCTTGAGCTTGATGGTCTGGTTGCCCGACATGGCCTGGCCGGCGCCGCCCTTCTCGGGATCGCCGAACGCCCGACCGTAGGTCTCGATGCGCTGGGCCACCGAGCCCAGGAACTCGTTCTCCCACTCCGACAGCTCGATCCCGGCCTTGTCGGCCGTGCGCTTGGCGCGCTTGAGGGCGTTCAGGGCCGCCTTGCGCGCCCTCACTCTAGGGTCATGGGCTCGTGGATCGGGCGGCTTCTTGGCGCGCATGCGGGGAGACTAGCGGGCGTCGAGGGCGGGACGCACGCGGAAAAATCGCGGTTGCGGCTGGGGACGCCCGCATGCGGGCGTCCCCAATCGGCAGCGCCTTAAATCTCGCCGATGGCCGACAGGTACAGGTCCAGGATCGCGTCCTCTTCCTGGCGCTTGGCGCGGTCCATCTTGCGCAGGCGGACCACCTTCTTGAGCACCTTGACGTCGAAGCCGTTGCCCTTGGCCTCGGCGTAGACTTCCTTGATCTGCTCCATGATCTCGGTCTTCTCGACCTCGAGGCGCTCGACCCGGTCGACGATGCTCTTCAGCTGACCTTGGGCGGTGGAGTTCAGCACATCGGCGTGCGGGGCGGCGTCGTCAGCCATGGAGAATGCTCGCGAAAAGGCGGGAAAACAGAGGCGCGGAACCTAGTGGCAACGGCGCGCGAGTGGAAGGTGGATTCCCCCTTCTTTTTTCTTTAGCGCCCTTCCACACGTCCGCGCGACACCTCGGCCAAAGCGGCCAGGTCGGGCGTCTCGCCCTCGCCCGACAGCAGGGTCTCCAGGCCGCCCTCGACCAGGTCGGCCAGCGGCAGGGCCAGGCCCTTCTCGTCGCCGGCGGCCTGGGCCAGACGGACGTCCTTGAGGGCCAGGTCGGCGGCGAAGCCCGGCGGGTGGTAGCGGCCCTCGGCGATCATGCCGCCGTAGATCTTGTAGATCGGCGAGGCGAAGATGGTGCTGGTCAGCACGTCCAGCAGGTCGGCGGCCGGCACGCCGTGGGCCGCGCCCAGGGCCGTGGCCTCGCCCATGGCCTCGACGGCCGAGACGATCATCAGGTTGCCGGCGATCTTGACGGCGTTGGCGCGGACCGGGTCCTCGCCCATCGGCCAGACCTTGCCGGCCAGGGCCTCCAGCACGGGCAGGGCAGCGGCCACGGCCTGGGGCGCGCCGGCCGCCAGCACGTTCAGCCCGCCGGCCCGGGCCACCGGCGGACGCCCGAACACCGGCGCGGCCACGTAGCCCAGGCCCAGCTCGGCGTGGCGGTCRGCCAGCTCGCGGGCGAAGGCGGTCGAGATGGTGGCCAGGTTCACGTGCACCAGGCCCGGCCGAGCGCGCGGCAGGGCGGCCAGCAGGGCGTCGCGGATCGCCTGGTCGTGGGCCAGGATCGACAGCACCAGGTCGCCCTGCAGCGCGCCCTCGACGCCGTCGGCCACGGTCGCGCCCAGGGCGGCCAGCTCGGCGGCCGGGCCGGGCGAGCGGTTCCACACCGTCACGGCGTGGCCCTTCTCCAGCAGGTTCTCGACCATGGCCTTGCCCATGGCGCCCAGGCCGATGAAACCGATGTTCATGTCGTCGCTCCCGAGATCCTTCTCCCCTTGCGGGAGAAGGTGTCAGCGAAGCTGACGGATGAGGGGTCGCAAGGCGTCGAACACCCAGCGTGACCGTTCAACTGGTCGCAACGGCCCGGTTCTTCAACCCCTCATCCGGCGCTTCGCGCCACCTTCTCCTGCAAGGGGAGAAGGGTCAGAGAAGTCCATGCCCCTCCACCACTGGCCGCAAGGCCGCCGGATCGATGAAGTGGTGCGTATGGAAGCCCATCGCGGCCGCCGCGGCGATGTTGGCGGCGCTGTCATCGACGAACAGCAGGTCGGCGGGCTCCAGGCCCGTGCGCTCCAGGGCGATCTCGTAGATGCGGGTCTCGGGCTTGATCACCCGCTCGCGGCCCGAGACCACGGTGTCGCGGAAATGGCGGAAGGCCGGGCTCCGGGCCCGCACKCCGTCCCAGGTCTCGTGGGACATGTTGGTCAGGCCGAACTGCGGCACGCCGCGCGCGGCCAGGTCCTCGATGAGGCTTTCCGTCTCGGGGATCGTCCCGGAGAACATCTCGTCCCAGCGGTCCCACCAGGCGGCCAGATGCTCGGCGTGTTCGGGGTGCTGGGCGCTGCGGGCGGCGATGTTGTCGGCGAAGGTCACGCCGCGATCGGTGGCCGCGTGCCAATCCAGGGTCCCGACATGCGAAAGGAACCGGTCGAGATCGGCCGGTTCCTTGAAGATCTTCGCGTAGAGCGTGCGCGGATCCCAGCGCACGATGACGTTGCCGACATCCCAGAGCAGCGCCCTGGGAGGCCGCGCAGGCGTCATTAGCCTTGCTTGGCTTTGAAGCGCGGGTCGGTCTTGTTGATGATGTAGATCACGCCCTTGCGGCGGACCATCTTGCAGTCGCGGTGACGCGACTTCAGCGACTTCAGCGAGCTACGAACCTTCATGACCGTCTCTATACTCAGCGGAGAGGTTCGCGGCCGCCATGAGGGCGAAAGGAACATCCGGGATGTTTCGGAGGGCGTGCGTATAAGCAGGACAACCGCCGGAGTCAATGCGCGCCTTGGCGGGAAAGCACGCCGAAACGGGGGTTCGCGCCCGCCTTGTGGCCCAGGAGCCTCGTCATGACCACCGCCAGGATCGACGGAACCCAGGGCTACGACCGGGACGTCGAGGCCTTTTTCGAGCGCGCCGACGCCATACCCCTGGCGCGGAAGTACGAGGCCGTCCTGCATCTGCTGCCCACGGCTCCCTCCCGGATCCTCGATATCGGGGCCGGATCGGGCAAGGACGCGTTCGATCTGGCGGCCCTGGGACACCAGGTCCTGGCCGTGGAGCCCACCCCCGCCCTGCTGGCCGGGGCCATGGCCCGCCACGCCCATCCCGCCATCGCCTGGCTGGACGACGGCCTGCCCGATCTGGCCGCGACGCGGGCGCGCGGCGAAACTTTCGACCTGATCCTGCTCTCGGCGGTCTGGATGCATCTGGACGAGGCCCAACGCCGCCGCGCCATGCCCAACGTCGCCGCCCTGCTGGCCGACGGCGGCCAGCTGATTCTGTCGCTGCGCCACGGCCCGGTCCCGCCCGGCCGCCGGATGTTCGAGGTCTCGGCGGACGAGACGATCGATCTGGCGCGGGCCGAGGGCCTGAGCGTCCGGCTTCAGCAAGAGCGCGGCTCGATCCAGGCCGCCAACCGCCTGGCCGGCGTCACCTGGACGATCCTGGCGTTCGAGAAAGCTGTGGAAGTCGCGCCCTAGGCGCTTCGGTCAAATCCAATCCTCGCCCCCGGCGGACCGCCATAGGCGTTGCTGACCTTCTCGCCCGGGATGCAACCGAGCCAGATCAGCAGCCCGCCGATGATCAGCGCCGCCACCCCGCCGACGGCGTAGATTCCGTCCTCGTCATGAAGCAGCAGGGCCGCGAGGACTATGACCACGATCTCGGCGATAAGGACCCCGCCCGCGATCCAGCCCGAGCGCCCGATGTCGTGCAATCGGGGCACGCACACCATGACAAGCACGATCTCGCTGACTTTCACCTGCGCGTGGAAGACCAGAACCGTGATMGCGATCAACGCGGCGACGACGCCCAGCGATAGCCAATAGGTCGCCCGGTTCGTGCGCCCCCGCAGAAATCCCATTCGTGTCCCCACAGGCGAAAAGCTTCACTTTAAAGACCATCAAAGCGGAACTTAACCGGTCTGTCGCCCTTGTGATTGCAGCCCCGTCACGAACCCCGGTAGCCTGCCTTCATGGATAGACGCGTTTTCCTCGTTCTGCTGCTGGCCGGTTGCGCCGACACCTCGGCCAACGCCCCGCTGGCCCCGTCGGTCACGCCGCCCAAGCCGCCGGCCGTGCCGCCGCCCGCGCCCGCCGCGCCGTCGGCCGATCCGGGCGCCTCGGGCCAGTCGGTCGGCTTCGACACCTGGCTGGCCGCCTTCAAGCAGAAGGCCCTGGCCGCCGGCCTGACCCAGCAACTGCTGGACCGCGAGCTGGACGGCGTGACGCCCGATCCCCGGGTGATCTCGCTGGACGGCCGCCAGCCGGAATTCTCCAAGCCCGTCGGCGCCTACATCCAGGGCGTGGTCGGCGACGACCGCATCGCCGTKGGCCGCGACAAGCGCCAGACCCTGGCCTTCCTGCCGGACGTCGAGCAGCGCTACGGCGTGCCGCGCGACATCCTGCTGGCCGTCTGGGCCATGGAATCGGCCTTCGGCAAGATCCAGKGCAATTTCGACGTCGTGCGCTCGATGGCCAGCCTGGCCGCCGACGGCCGCCGCCGCAACTGGGCCGAGGGCGAGCTGATCGCCGCCCTGAAGATCATCGCCTCGGGCGAGGTCACCCGGACCCAGCTGCGCGGCTCGTGGGCCGGAGCCATGGGCCAGACCCAGTTCCTGCCCTCCAACTACCTGTCCACCGCCGTCGACAACGACGGCGACGGGCGGCGCGACATCTGGGGCAGCGACAGCGACAGCCTGGCCTCGGCCGCCAACCTGCTGAAGAAGGGCGGCTGGAAGCCCGGCGTCGGTTGGGCCAAGGAAGTGATCCTGCCGGCCGGCTTCGACTACGGCCTGGCGGAAGGTCCCCGCGAGATCCCGGCCTGGTGGGAAGCCAAGGGCGTCAAGCGCGCCGACGGCCTGCCCTGGACCGCCGCCGACGCCGCCTCGCCCGCCGGGCTGATCCTGCCCGCCGGCTGGTCGGGTCCGGCCTTCCTGGTCCTGCCCAACCACTTCGCGATCCGCACCTACAACAACTCCACCTCCTACGCCCTGGGCATCGGCCTGCTGGCCGACCGCTTCGCCGGCGGCGGGCCGCTGGTCGCGACCTGGCCGGTCGAGACGCCGCTGAACCTGGCCGACCGCATGGCCGCCCAGATCGCCCTGGGCCGCCTGGGCTTCGATCCGGGTCCGGCCGACGGGGTGATCGGCGCGGGCACCCGCAAGGCCCTGCGCGCCTGGCAGACCGACCGCAAGCTGCCGGCCGACGGCTACCTGTCGTCCGACATGGTGGCGCGGCTGAAGGCCCAGGCCGGGATCAGCTAGAGCCGCCCTCGCGGTTCTGGGCCATTCCCCCGCGCCGGATTACCGTCGCTCCGTAAGGACGGCTCAGCAATCCGCCCTATGGCTGCCCGGATCACGCCCGACCACTCTTCGAGGCCTACGCCACGGAGAGTTTGGGCCATGGGCTTTGAGTTGAACATCCGATCCGCCGCCCGCCGTTTCGTCCAAGGGCTGGGCGTCGGCCTTGTCATCGCCCTGGCGGCCGGAGCCCAGCAGGCCCAGGCGTCCGAAGGCGGCGCCAGCCTCTACCTGCTCGGCTCGGGCGGGCCGGGAAACGCCATCATGCCGCCGCTGAAGGGCGTGTTCTTCGACAACGAGCTCTACTACTACAAGGGCAGCGCCAGCTCCGGGAAGCAGTTCACCGTCGGCGGCAACGTCGTGGCCGGCCTGGACGCCAAGATCCTGGCCGACTTCGCCACCGTCCTGTGGGTGCCGACCACCAATCTCAACGGCGTGACCGTGGCCCTGGGCGCCGCCGTGCCCGTGGGCAATGTCGATGTCGACGTCAACGCGGTGATCACCGGTCCGCACGGGAACCAGATCGGCCGCTCGGCCGGCGACTCGGCCACCGTGATCGGTGACCCGATCGCCACCGGCATGCTGGGCTGGAGCAAGGGGAACACCCACTACCAGGTCTCGACCATGCTCAACGTCCCGATCGGCGACTATCGCGACGACGACCTGGCCAACCTGGCCTTCCACCGCTGGGCTTTCGACACCTCGTTCGCGGTCAGCTGGCACGATCCCAAGAGCGGTTGGGACGTCAGCGGCAAGGCGGGCCTGACCTGGAACGGCGAGAACCGCGCGACCGACTACACCACCGGGACCGAGATGCACGTGGAGGCCTCGGTCGAGAAGACCTTCTCGCCGAAGTGGTCGGCGGGCCTGATCGGCTACTATTTCGACCAGGTCAGCGCCGACCGCGGCCCCGGCGCCGTGCTGGGCCCGTTCCAGGGCGAGGTCACCGGCGTGGGCGCGACGGCGGCCTACAACTTCAAGATCGGCCACATGCCCGCCACCCTGCGGGCCCGGGCCTTCACCGAGTTCGACGCCACCAACCGGATGGAAGGCGACTCGTTCTGGCTGGGCCTGACCGTGCCGCTGAGCCTGAAGATGCCGGCGGGGGCGGCGGAGTAGGGCGCCTCGACTAGCCCTACCTCTCGGCCCGCAAGGGCGGGAATGACGGACCAAAGGTAAGGTTCGGAACTCGCCCTCGCCCCCTAGTGCGGCCCCGTCGCGTCGATCGAGCTGGCGTCGACCACCTGGGACTCGTCGCGGGCCTCGCGCGGGGCCGCGGCCTCGCCCACCCGGCGCATGATCGGGTCGAGCAGGGCGTAGGCGGCCAGGCCGGCCAGGATCGCCACGTTCATCAGGTAGGGCGACGGGTGGGCCCACTTGTACAGCGCCACGCCCAGCACCGGGGCGATGATCACCGAGGCGCCGTTGATGGCGCTGATCGCCCCGGCCACCGCCCCCTGCTCCTCGTGTCCCACCGACAGCGAGGCGCCGGCCGTGAAGCCGGGCCGGGCGAAGCCGTAGCCCAGGCTGCACAGGGCGAAGCCGACGACCAGGGTGTGGTAGTCGGGCGAGAAGGCGACGATCAGGTTGCCCAGGCCCGCGCAGCCGGCGCCCAGCCACAACAGCTGGCGCGGGATCAGGCGCAGCATGCGGATCAGGCCCCACTGGGCCAGCAGGCTGGCCACGGCGCCGGCCATCATGGCGATCCCTGCAAACGCCGCGGCCTTGGCCGGCGAGATGCCCAGCTTGTCGATGACCATGAAGCCCAGGGTCTGCTGGTTCACCGTCTGGGCGCTGGCCAGTAGGAAGCCGTAGAGGATGAAGGGCATGATCCGCCGGTCGTTCCACCGCACGCGGGCCCGGGCCCTGTCCTTCGCGCCGCCGACGCGTTCGGGAATCTCCTCGGGCGTCTCGGGCAGGCCGCGCATCACCAGGATCAGCACCACCCCGGCGATGACCGCGAACGAGAACATCGGCCCCGACAGGGTCAGCAGCGGGAACACCAGGAACGGCGCGACAGCCGGGCCCAGGATCGTGCCCAAGCCGCTGGCCGAGGCCATGGTGGCCAGGGCGTTCGTGCGGTCGGCCGGCGCGGTGCGGTCGGCGACATAGGCCTGGGCCGCCGGGTTCGAGGCGCTGCCGACCAGGCCGAAGATCGCCCGCGACAGGGCCGCCCCGGCGAACACCGCCAGCGGGACCATCAGGCCCTTCAGCCCCATCAGGATGAAGAAGCCGAAGCCCAGCATCGACACCGCGAACCCGGCCATGCCCAGAAGCACCATCGGCTTGCGGCCGCGCTTGTCCGACATCCGCGCCCAGACCGGCGACATCACGCCCCACAGCAGGGCCGACAGCGAGAAGATCGAGCTGATCAACACGTCCGGGATGCCGACCTGGCGGCCGATGGCCGGCAGAACGGTCTGCAGGGCGGTGTTGCCGGCGGCGCTGGACAGCAGCACCGCGAACAGGATGGCGAAGGCGCGGCCCTTGGCCTTGTCGTCCAGGCGCCCGAAAAGGTCGGTGTCCGAGCTGGCTGCGCTCATGCTTCCCCTCCAAGACGGCGGCCGGCCGGTTGCCCCGGCTTGTCTGTCGAACGGCGACGTCAAACATCTGTTAGGCGGGTGCGTCGAAAGGCGCAACAGGCCCGAAAACCCCCGCTCACCTTGGATTAAGCATTAACGGCGATGATCCCGGCTGAAGTTACCCGGGGCTCTCTTCGTCATGTTCCAGATCATCGGCATCGTCCTGCTGTTCGGCCTCGTGTTCGGCAGCTTCATCATGTCCGGCGGCAAGATGGACGTGATCATCGAAGCGGCCCCGCACGAGCTGATGTGCATCCTCGGCGCGGGCATCGCCTCGTTCCTGATCTCGAACTCGATGACGGTGATCAAGGCCACCGGCGGCGGCTTCGGCAAGATCTTCAAGGGTCCCAAGTGGAAGACCGCGGACTATCGCGACCTGCTGGGCCTGCTGTTCCTGCTGACCAAGACCATGAAGTCCAAGGGCGTCATCGCCCTGGAAAGCCACATCGAGCGTCCGCACGAGAGCGGGATCTTCCTGCGCTACCCGAAGATCATCAAGGACCACTTCGCCGTCGACTTCATCTGCGACACCCTGCGGATGATGACCATGAACCTGGAGGACCCCCACCAGGTCGAGGACGCGATGGAGAAGCAGCTCGAGAAGCACCATCACGAAGGCCTGGCCCCGGCCCACGCCCTGCAGAGCCTGGCCGACGCCCTGCCCGCCCTCGGCATCGTCGCCGCCGTGCTGGGCGTCATCAAGACCATGGGCTCGATCACCGAGCCGCCGGCCGTGCTGGGCGCGATGATCGGCGGCGCCCTGGTCGGCACCTTCCTGGGCGTGTTCCTGGCCTACGGCCTGGTCGCCCCGTTCGCCACCCGCTTGACCGCCGTGGTCGACGAGGAGGGCTCGTTCTACAAGATCATCCAGTCGGTCCTGGTCGCCCACCTGCACGGCAACGCCGCCCAGATCAGCGTCGAGATCGGCCGCGGCAACGTCCCGAGCGAAGCCCAGCMCAGCTTCCTGGAGCTGGAAGAAGCCCTGCAGGCGATCCCCAACGAGGTCTGATCCGGGCGATCACGGACTGATCACGGATCCGTGAACATTTGTCTTGCCCCTGCCACCGAACTGATGTTCTGTGACCTTGTGACGCGGCTCAAACGGACCGCGGTCGCCCAAAAAGCAGTCGCAAGGGAAGTCCCTATGACCACCAAGATTCTCCGCTCGTTCCTGATCGCCGGCGTGGCCGTCTCGGCCCTGTCGCTGGCCGCCTGCGGCCCGAAGACCGACACCGCCGCCGACGCCAACGCCTCGAAGGCCGCCCAGGACGCCGCCGCCTCGGCCAGCACGGCCCAGGACGCGTCCGCGAACGCCKCCACCGCCGCCGCCGACGCCAACAAGGCCGCCGCCGACGCCGCCGCGGCTCCGGCCGCCCCGGACGCCACGACCGCCGCCGAAGCGCCCGGCACGACCACCACCACGACCACCACCACCGAGAAGAAGACCGAACCGGCCGCCCACTAAGGCGGGTTCACGTCCAGACGATCGGGAAGGGCCGTCCGCGAGGGCGGCCCTTCTTCTTTGCGGGCTTCTTCTGAAAGAGTCGGGCGCCCTATAAGCGGCGCATGAGCGATCCGGCCGTCCCCTCCCCCGACTCCCCGCTGGTCTGGCGCGACGACGGCCTGCCGCAGTCGGCCCTGTACGGCGACGTCTACTTCTCCAGCACCGACGGCCTGGCCGAGACCCGCGCGGTGTTCCTGACCGGCTGCGACCTGCCGGCCGCCTGGCGGGGCCGCGACCGCTTCGTGGTGGGCGAGCTGGGCTTCGGCACCGGCCTGAACATCGCCGCCCTTCTGGACCTGTGGCGGCGCGAACGAACTCCGGGCCAACGCCTGCACGTCTTCTCGATCGAGGCCCACCCGATCACCCGCGACGAGGCGGCCCGGGCCCTGGCGGTCTGGCCGGAGCTGGGCGAGGCGGCCCAGGTGCTGCTCGACCACTGGCCGGGAAGCGCGCGTGGCTTCCACCGCATCGACCTGCCTGGCTTCGACGCCACCTTCGACCTGGCGGTGATGGACGTCGAGGACGCCCTGGCCGCCTGGGACGGGGCGGCCGACGCCTGGTTCCTGGACGGGTTCTCGCCCGCCCTGAACCCCGCCATGTGGCGCGAGGAGATCCTGGCCGCCGTGGCCGCCCGCAGCGCCCCCGGGGCCAGGGCCGCCACCTTCACCGTCGCCGGCGCCGTGCGGCGCGGCCTGGCCGCCGCCGGCTTTCAGGTCGACAAGCGTCCGGGCTTCGGCCGCAAGAAGGAGCGGCTGGAGGCGGTCATGCCCGGCCAGGCCGAGCCGCGGCCGCGTCCGACCCGCCTGGCGGTGGTCGGCGGCGGGATCGCCGGCGCCGCCATGGCCCGCGCCGCGCGCGCGGAGGGCTTGGACGTCGCGGTCCTGGACGACGGCCGGTCGCCGGCCTCGGGCAATCCCGCCGCCCTGGTCACCCCCGCTCTGGACGCCGGCGGCGGCCCGCGCGCCGCCCTGCCGGCCCAGGCCTTCGCCCGCGCCGTCGACCTGTACKCCGACCTGCCCGAGGCGGTGATCGCCCGGGGCGTGCTGAAACTGGCGGTCGCGCCGCGCGACGGCGAACGCCACGCCGCCGTCGCCGCCCAGGACCTGTTCGAGCCCGGCGCCATGCGCATCCTCGCCGCGGACGACGCCACGGCGCGCCTGGGCGAGCCGACGGAAGCCGCCCTCGACATGGCCCAGGCCCTGGTCGTGGAGCCGGCCCGGGTGCTGGAGGCCTGGCGCGGACCGGCGATCCCGGCCCGCGTGGCCCGGCTGGCGCGCGAAGGCGACGTCTGGCGCCTGTACGACGCGGAGGATCGCCTGCTGGCCGAGGCCGACGCCGTGGTGCTGGCCGGCGGCGCGGAGCAGGCCGCGCTCTGGCCCTCCGCCCCCATCCGCCCCGTGCGCGGCCAGGCGACCTGGACCGAGCATCCGGCCCCCGCCCCCGCCGCGTTCGGCGCCTATGCGATCCCGGCCCGCGACGGGGTGCTGTTCGGGGCCACCCACGATCGCGGCGGCGTCGAGACCGACGCCCGCGAGGCCGACGATCGCCGCAACCTGGTGGCCCTGGCCAAGGGGCTGCCCGGCCTGGCCGCCGATCTGGCCGACGCTCCGCTACGGGGCCGCGCCGCCGTGCGCGCGACCACCGCCGACCACCTGCCGCTGGCGGGCGCGGCTCCCGAGGCGCCTGACGGCCTGTTCGTCCTGGGCGGCCTGGGCGGGCGCGGCTTCTGTCTGGCGCCCCTGCTGGCCGAGCATCTGACGGCCCGGGTCCTGGGCCTACCCTCGCCCTTGCCGCGCGACCTGGCCGACCTGGTCGAGCCCGCGCGATTTTCGTCGCGCCCTTAACCTAGAGCGGTATAATCKGCCTCGAAACGGGGAAACAGGAGAACGCCATGCAGCGCATGTTCCTCGTCTTGGCCGTTTCGGCCGCCGCCCTTACCAGCTTCGCCTCCCCCGCCGTCGAGGCCTCCGCCCGGAAGGTCGACCCGTCGCAGTGCTTCCGCACCGAGCGGATGGTCAACTGGGCCTCGGACGACGACCGCAACATCTATGTGAAGCTGAACACCGGCGCCGTGTTCCAGGTGACCCTGAAGGGCGACTGCCCCGGCCTGACGACCTATCGGATCCTGTCCTTCGACACCGACTTCACCGACCAGATGTGCAACGGCCGGCCCGCCACCGTCATCACCCGCAGCGGCGCGGGACCCCTGCATTGTGCGGTGGCGTCCATTCGCCCCCTGTCGGCCGACGAGGCCAAGGCCCTGCCGGACAAGCAGCGCCCCTGACCACGCGGCCGTTCGCCACGAGAGCCGACACCCCCAGAACGTCGGCCTGACCGGCCCCCGACGCCCTCTCGGGATTTCCGGACGATGACGCTCCCGAACCGCTCGGGGGCGTCTTTCTTTTGGAGACGGCGCCGTCCCCTCGCCCGGTTCGCGAGGACGGAAACGAAAAAGGGCCCGGCGTTTCCGCCGGACCCTCTTCCTCAGTGCCTGATCGCGATCTTAGAAGTTGATCGAGATCGTGGAACGGCGGTTCAGCGGTTCCTTCACACCGTCGCCGGTGGCGACGGCCGGTTCGCTTTCGCCCTTCCAATCCACCGCCAGGGTGGTGGCTTGGACACCGGCGCCAACCAGGGCGTCGGCGACGGCCTTGGCACGGCGCTCGGAGAGCTTGGCGTTGTACTTCGGAGAACCCGAGGTGTCGGTGTGGCCGACCACGGTGATCTTCGTCGCGTTACCGCCCTTGGCGTAGTCAGCCGC
The DNA here is from genome assembly GCF_056665975.1 of Caulobacter sp. 05T431. Taxonomy (NCBI): domain Bacteria; kingdom Pseudomonadati; phylum Pseudomonadota; class Alphaproteobacteria; order Caulobacterales; family Caulobacteraceae; genus Caulobacter; species Caulobacter sp. 05T431. The sequence goes on from NZ_JBFTKU010000006.1 coordinate 138,766, forward strand.
TTGCGAGACCACGGCCTGGGCTTCCGGCGTMAGCACGTACTGATCGAACGGGAAGTAGACCACGAACTCCTTGGCCTCGTAGGCCGGCGGCGGAGGCGGCGGGGGCGGCTCCGGAGGCGGCGGCGGGGGCGGGGGCGGCGGAGGCGGCGGGGGCGGAGGCGGCGGGGGCGGCGGCGAGCCGAAGGTGTAGCGGATACCCAGCGTCAGCGAGGTGTCCTTGTACTTGCCTTCGAAGGTGCCGACGTCGGTCACGGGGCCGAAGCGGCCCGGGCCGCCGACGTTGGTGGTCACCGAACCCCACTGCAGGTCGTCGGTCGCCAGGTAGCGGCCGGTCAGGTCCAGGGACCAGTTCGGCGCGAAGTCCCAGGCCACGCCGAGGATGCCTTGCCAGGCCAGGGCCTGGTCGACGTCGTCGATGCTGGTGTTCTGGAACTGGGCGGCGCCGGCCGGCACGTTGGACAGCTGGCCGTAGACCTTGTTGTGGACCCAGGCCGTACCCAGGCCGGCGCCGATGAACGGACGCCAGGTGGAGTCGGGCATGAAGTCATAGATGACGTTGAACATCAGGCTCGAGGCCTTCAGCTCGCCATCCACGCCGCCGCAGGTCGGGGCGGCGACGGTGCGCGCCACGCCGGGGGTGCAGAGACCCGACGGCGTACCGGTGCCGTGGACGCCCGACTGGTCGCCGGGGCGATAGCCGTATTCGCCTTCGACACGCCAGTTCGGGGTCAGCTTGTAGCCGATACGGCCAAAGCCAGCCCAGTCGTCATCGGGGGAGAAGCTCCACTCCGATCCGGTCGTGGACGAGGTCCCCTTGACGCCGTCGGGCCAATGGTACCCGACGTCGCCGGCGACGTACCATCCGCTCAACGTCATTTGGGCGGAGGCGCCCGACGCGGCGCAGAGCGCAAGCGTCGCAACACCAGCCAGCAACCCGATTTTCATGATGTAACCCTCTACGTGAATGTCGCGAGATCGGCACTGGGAGCGACCTCACGACGACAACGCGCCAGGATTGAAATCAGGTGTGGCCAAGGCGCCACATTCCGGCCATTTCGTCGCAAAAGCGACTCAAGGCTCCGGAACCCGGGCCCTTGCCCCTTCAAGAAAACGTCGGTCCCGCGGGATCGCTCCCGGCGCGGCGGCCGCGCGGCCCCAGGACCTCGCGCGCCATGTCGACGAAGGCGCGCAGCTTGGGAGCCTGGGCGGCGCGGCGCGGGAAATAGAGGAACAGGCCCGGCTCCTCGATGGCGGTGTCGGGCAGCAGCCAGCGCAGGCGCCCGTCGCGCACGGCCTCGCGGACCAGGGGCTCKAACACATAGGCCACGCCCACCCCCGCCAGGGCCAGGTCGCGGGCGTAGAGCGGATCGGTGACGCGGGCGGTGCCCCGCACCCGCACCGCCGTGTCGGCGCCGTTCTCGCGCACCTCCCAGGCATAGTCCGCGCCCGTGGAGACCAGGCGGAAGCCGATGCAGTTGTGGCCGGCCAGATCGGCCAGGGTCCCGGGTTCGCCCCGGGCCCGCAGATAGCCGGGCGCGGCGACCATGATGGCCTTGAACGGCGGGGTCAGGCGGACGGCGGTCATGTCCTGGGCGATCATCTCGCCCAGCCGCACGCCGGCGTCCCAGCCGCCGGCCACGATGTCGACCAGGCCGTCGTCCGAGGTGACCTCGATCACCAGGTCCGGATGCCGCCAGGCCATTTCGGCGATCACGGGGGTCAGGGCGATCTCCAGCGCCACGCGCGGCGCGTTCAGCCGCAGCACGCCGCTCACCCGCCCCCGGGTGGCTCGCAGCCGCTCGACCGCCTCGCCCACCTCGGCCAGGGCCGGACCGACCTCGGCGACGAACTGGGCGCCGGCCTCGGTCAGGGCGACGCTGCGGGTCGTGCGGATCAGCAAAGGCAGGCCCAGCCGGTCCTCCACCGTCTTGACCGCGTGGCTGACCGCCGAGGGGCTCATGCCCAGCTCGGCCGCCGCCGCCGCGAAGCCGCCGCGCCGGGCGACCGCCAGGACCACCGGGAAGTGCGCGATCAGGTCTCGATCCATTCCTGCACGATTTCGAATAGCCAATGCGATTTGGACCATCTTATCACGCAATGGCTTCGCTGCGATCTTCGCCGGGCGTTCGGACGGAACGCGTTCCGGACGGGAGATCCCCATGACCGCCACCGCCACCGCCAAGACCTGGTTCATCACCGGCGCCGCCTCGGGCTTCGGCCGCGCCTTCGCCGAGCACGCCCTGTCGCGCGGCGACAACGTGGTGGCCACGGCGCGCTCGATCGCCAAGCTGGACGCCCTGGTCGCCCTGGACCCCGCCCGCGTGCTGGCCGCCAAGCTGGACGTCGACCAGACCGGCGACGCCGAGGCCGCCGTCGCCGCGGCGGTCGCCCGCTTCGGCCGCATCGACATCCTGGTCAACAACGCCGGCTACGGCGTGGTCGGCGCCCTGGAAGAGACGCCGGACGCCGAGCTGCGGGCGATCCTGGACACCAACTTCTTCGGGGCCCTGGCGGTGATCCGCGCCGCCCTGCCGACGCTGCGGGCCCAGGGCTCGGGCGCGATCGTCAACATCTCCAGCCTGGGCGGCCAGCTGTCGTTCGCCGGCTTCTCGGCCTATTCGGCCAGCAAGTTCGCCCTGGAGGGCGCTTCAGAGGCCCTGGCCCAGGAGGTCGCGCCGTTCGGGATCAAGGTGCTGATCGTCGAGCCCGGCCAGTTCCGCACCGACCTGGCCGGCGCCGGCATGCGCCACATGCCGATCCTGGCCGCCTACCAGGACACGGTGGGCCCCACCCGCGCCTTCGCCCACGACATGCACGGAACCCAGCCCGGCGACCCGCGCAAGGCGGCCGCCGCGATCGTCACGGCGCTGGAGGCCGACGTGACCCCGCTACGCCTGCAGCTGGGCGCCGACGCGGTCGAGGCGGTGCGCGGCCACGCCGAGACGATGCTGGCCGACCTGGCGGCCTGGGAAGCGGTGGCGACGGCCACGCGCCACGACGACGCCTGAACGGGCGTCGGGTCGATCTGGATTTGGGAAGGGAATGGTGGACGCGACAGGGATTGAACCTGTGACCCCTACGATGTCAACGTAGTGCTCTCCCGCTGAGCTACGCGTCCGCCGAAGCGATCCGAAGCGCCCTGGAAAAGGCGTCCCGGCCGGGAAGGTGTGGGGGTATAGCGGCGGCTTGGCCGTCGCGCAACCCGCCTTTCGGCGGGTCCCCAAAAAATTAGGCGGCCATCATCTTCTCGACCTCGGAGACGAGGTCGCGCAGGTGGACGGGCTTGGACAGCACCTTGGCGCCGGCCGGGGCGCGGTCCTGGGCCGACAGGGCCACGGCGGCGAAGCCGGTGATGAACATGATGCGCAGGGACGGGTCGCGGGCGGCGGCCTGGCGGGCCACCTCGATGCCGTCCATGCCGGGCATGACGATGTCGGTCAGCAGCAGGTCCCAGGGGGTGTCCAGGTGCTGGACGGCTTCCTCGCCGTCGGCGCAGGCCGTGACCTCGAAACCGGCGCGCTCGAGCGCGCGCGCGAGGAAGCCGCGGAGGGAGTCATCGTCTTCGGCGAGGAGGATGCGGGCCATGCGGTCAGTTTCCAGGCGATCGGCGGAATTGGAAAGCGGGAATCTAGAGAAGGACGGTAAATCGCGGATGAACCGGCCCCGCGCTGTCCACAGCTAAAGCTTCGGCGCCAGGCCCGGCTGCTTATCACGCGGGTGGTTGGCGTTTGACCCGGAACCGTCCGACCGCGACAATAAGCCCATGACCGCATGGGAGCCGATCGCTTCGGAAACGCCGGCGACGGCGGAGCACGGCTTCTCGCCGGCTTTCGAGGTCGCGCGGGCCCAAAGCGCTGATGGGGCGGAGGGCCAGCCGCCCCCCACTCCGCTGGTGTTCGCCTCGCCCCATTCCGGCCGGCTCTATCCGCCCGACATGCTGGCCGCCGCGCGGCTGACCGCCCACGAGCTGCGCGGGTCCGAGGACGCCTTCGTCGACGACCTGATCGCCGGCGCGCCCGCCCTGGGGGCCTGCGTGATCCGCGCCCGGCTGGCCCGCGCCTATATCGACCTGAACCGCGACGCCTGGGAGCTGGACMCGGCGATGTTCGAGGACGCCCTGCCCGACTTCGCCCAGGCCCGCACGGCGCGGGTGGCGGCGGGGCTGGGGGCGATCGCCCGCGTGGCCGGCGAAGGCCGCCCGATCTACGCCCGCAAGCTGACCTTCGCCGAGGCCAAGGCGCGCATCGAGACCGCCCACCGCCCCTATCACGACGCCCTGGACCGCCTGCTGGCCCAGGCGCGCAACGCCCACGGCGTGGCGATCCTGGTCGACTGGCATTCGATGCCGGCGGCGGCGGCCCGCGGCCACCGGGCCCGGGGCGGCGGTCCGTGCGACATCGTGCTGGGCGACCGCTTCGGCGCGGCCTGCGGGCCCAAGCTGACCGCTCTGATGGAGAAGACCCTGGAGGGGCTGGGCTATCGCGTCGCCCGCAACGCCCCCTACGCCGGCGGTTACACCACCGAGCACTACGGCCGCCCCGCCCGGCGCACCCACGCCATCCAGGTCGAGATCAACCGCGCGCTCTATATGAACGAGACGACCCGCGAGCCGACCGAGGGCCTGGCGCGGCTGAAGGCGCATATCGAGTCGGTGACGGCCCGGCTGGTGGCGACCGACTGGGCCGAGTTGCTCTAGCCTGCCTTGCCGGCTTGCCGTTCCCTGGCGTTCCAGGCTTCGCGCTGGGCGAAGACCCGCGTCACCTCCGCCATGTTCTCCGTGCCCCACGTGCAGAGCGGCACAAGGGCCTCGGCCAGGCCGTGGCCCAGCGGCGTGAGGCTGTAGTCCACGCGCGGCGGGACCTCCTTGTAGTCGGTCCGCTTCACCAGGTCGTCGCCCTCCAGCTCCTTGAGCTGCTGGATCAGAACCTTGTCGCTGACATCGCGTATGGCGCGACGCAGCTCGCCGTACCGTGTGGGACCGCCCTGGGCCAGGAAGTAGAGGATCAGCGGCTTCCACTTTCCAGCGATGACCCGCAGCGTCGCGTCCAGCCCGCAGGTGAAGCCGGGCAGCGTCGGGGTGCAGCTCTGGACCGGCGGCGGGGCCGGACGTGAGGGGTTCGATGACATTTCTAGGCACTTACCAAAAGGTGCATACTTGTCGATAGGTGAGTACGAAGCCAGCTGAGTGCAACCTCAATGAAGGAGCACATCATGAGCAGGCTACAAGGCAAGACCGCGGTGATCACCGGCGGCGGCAGCGGCATCGGGCTGGGGACCGCCAAGCGGTTTATMGATGAAGGCGCGTTCGTCTATCTGTTCGGGCGACGCAAGGCGCAGCTCGACGACGCCGTGGCCCAGCTGGGGTCCTCGGCCCGCGCCGTGCAGGGCTCGGTGACCGATCCGGCCGACCTGGACCGGCTGTACGAGATGGTGAAGGCCGAACGCGGCGGGCTGGACGTCCTGGTCGCCAACGCCGGGACCGGCTCGTTCGCGCCGCTGGGCGAGATCACGCCCGAGCACTACGACCAGATCTTCGACGTCAATGTGAAGGGGCTGGTGTTCACGGTGCAGAAGGCCCTGCCGCTGATGTCGGACGGCGGGTCGATCATCCTGACCGGCTCGAGCACGGGGGTGATGGGGACGCCGGCGTTCAGCATCTACAGCGCCACCAAGGCGGCGGTCCGCAACCTGGCGCGCAGCTGGGCCCTGGACCTGCGCGGCACGGGGATTCGCGTCAACGTGCTGTCGCCGGGTCCGACCACGACGGAACTGGCGCTGGAGGTCCTGGGCGAGGAGGGAATCGCCGCGATGGGGGCGTCCACCGTGCTGGGCCGCATGGGCGATCCGTCGGAGACCGGGGCCGTGGCCGCGTTCCTGGCGTCGTCGGACAGCAGCTTCATGACGGGCGGCGAAGTCTTCGTCGACGGCGGCCTGGCGCAGGTCTGACGCCGAGCGTCCACGCCAAGGGGGTTTCGAGGCCGAAAATCGAAGCCCCCGACCGGCCTCTTCGGAACAAGTCCAGGCCCGGCGCGCGTTTAGAACGGGCCGCCCGGCCCCAGGCCAAAAAAAAGCCCGGCTCGAGAGCCGGGCAGTTCATTAGGGAGGAAACGCCCAGGAAGGGCAGAGGCGGCAGCGCCGCCTCACAGGTTGCTTATAGGGTGCGGTGCGAAATCCATCAAGCGAAATCTTCGACAACGTTGTCGTTTTTTATATCGCGAACCGACTGAAATCCTTTGTAACACAAGGGACAGAGAACGCCGCTCTCCAAGCTTGGCCGATTTTGGCGACAATGCTGCACTGCACAATTAGTTGCCAAAGAAACGACATCCGCCCGCAACTTTCGCAAACCCTATGAATTTAAGGGGTTTGAGCGTGACACCGGTTACCGTGGCAATTCCACGCGTAGGGGTGGGGGTGGATAAACGTCGCGCAGTCGCGTAAAAGCCGCGCGCCTGACGCGCCCGCGTCAAACCCCATCTGTTCCTCCCCGAAAGTCCGCCTTCTCCATGTCCATGCGAAACATCGCCATCATCGCGCACGTCGATCATGGCAAGACCACCCTCGTCGACCAGCTCCTGGCCCAGTCGGGCGTGTTCCGCGCCAACGAGGCGACGACCGAGCGCGCCATGGACTCCAATGACCAGGAGCGCGAGCGCGGCATCACCATCCTGGCCAAGTGCACCAGCGTCCTGTGGAACGGTGAGGCGGGCGAGACCCGCATCAACATCATCGACACCCCCGGCCACGCCGACTTCGGCGGCGAGGTCGAGCGCATCCTGGGCATGGTGGACGGCTGCGTCCTGCTGGTCGACGCCGAGGAAGGCGTCATGCCCCAGACCAAGTTCGTGCTGACCAAGGCGCTGAAGATGGGCCTGAAGCCCATCCTCTGCATCAATAAGGTCGACCGGGCCCACGCCGATCCGGACCGCGTCCACAACGCCGCCTTCGACCTGTTCGCCGCCATCGGCGCCACGGACGAGCAGCTGGACTTCCCGCACATCTACGCCTCGGGCCGCGCCGGCTGGGCCACGATGGACCTGAACGTCCCGAACGATAACCTCGCCCCGCTGTTCGACCTGATCGTCCGCCACGTGCCGGAGCCGAAGCAGATCGAGAAGAAGGACGAGCCGTTCCAGATCCTGAACGTGCTGATCGAAAGCGATCCGTTCCTGGGCCGCCTGCTGACCGGCCGCATCGAGAGCGGCAAGGCCGTTCCCGGCATGGCCATCAAGGCGCTGGACCGCGACGGCAAGGAAATCGAGCGCGGCCGCATCACCAAGGTGCTGGCCTTCCGCGGCCTGAAGCGCTCGCCGGTCGACGAAGGCGCGGAAGCGGGCGACATCGTCGCCATCGCCGGCATGTCCAAGGCCACGGTGGCAGACACCCTCTGCGCCCTGGAAGTGACCGAGGCCCTGCCCGCCCAGCCGATCGATCCGCCGACCATCTCGATGACCGTCTCGGTCAACGACAGCCCGCTGGCCGGCCGCGAAGGCGACAAGGTCCAGAGCCGCGTGATCCGCGACCGCCTGCTGAAGGAAGCCGAATCGAACGTGGCCATCAAGGTCACCGAGTCGACCGAAGGCGACGCCTACGAAGTCGCCGGCCGCGGCGAACTGCAGCTGGGCGTGCTGATCGAGAACATGCGCCGCGAAGGCTTCGAGGTGTCGATCAGCCGTCCGCGCGTGGTGTTCCAGAACGATCCGGAAACCGGCAAGCGCCTGGAGCCGATGGAAGACGTCATGATCGACGTCGACGACGAGTTCTCGGGCATCGTCATCGAGAAGCTCTCGCTCCGTAAGGCCGAACTGCGCGACATGGGCCCGTCGGGCGCGGGCAAGACCCGCATCCAGCTGGTCGCCCCCTCGCGCTCGCTGATCGGCTATCAGGGCGAGTTCCTGACCGACACCCGCGGCTCGGGCGTGCTGAACCGCGTGTTCAGCCACTACGAGCCCTACAAAGGCGCCATCGACCAGCAGCGCAAGGGCGTGCTGATCTCGAACTCCGACGGTGAAACCGCGGCCTACGCGCTGTGGAACCTGGAAGAGCGCGGCGTGATGTTCGTCGGCGCCGGCGAGAAGACCTATCAGGGCATGATCATCGGCGAGAACGCCCGTCAGGACGACCTCGACGTCAACCCGATGAAGGCCAAGCAGCTGACCAACGTCCGCGCCTCGGGCAAGGACGAGTCGATCCGCCTGACCCCGCCGCGCCGCATGACCCTCGAACAGGCCATCGCCTACATCGAGGAAGACGAGCTGGTGGAAGTGACGCCGAAGAACATCCGCCTGCGCAAGCAGACCCTGAACCCGTCGTTCCGCAAGCGTCGCGTCAAGGAAGAATAGTCGCCTCCCAGGCTCTTCTGGGACAGACGATCAAGAAGCCCGCCATCTTCCGAGATGGCGGGCTTTTTCATGGGTTTAAGCGGCCTCTACGGTTAACCGGCGTTTCAGGAACCACCGTTAGGTTGCACGCGGGGGATGCGGGGGAGCGTCCTGGGATTGCGGGATCGCCGTGCGTCAGACTTCCACTCTTTCCGGCATCGCCGCGCGGCTGGCCGCGCTGGCCTCGCGCCATCTGCCCGCCGTGCCCGAGGCCATGGCCGGCCGCGTCCGCTTCGAGCAGCTGGTCAGCATCCAGCGCCTGACGCCGGTGATGATGGCCGCCAACATCATCAACGCCCAGCTGGTCTGCCTGGCCGGCCTGGGCGGCGCCCATCAGGTCGCGCTGGCGGTGTGGGCCGGCGCCGTCACCTGCTACGCGCTGCTGGGCCTGCGCGGCTGGCTGTCGGCCCGCCGCCGCAAGAGCGCCAAGAACACCGTCTCGGCCCGGGGCGCGCGGCGCGTGGCCCTGCAGGCGGGGCTGCTGGGCGCGCTGTGGGGCGTGTTGCCCGCCCTGGCGCTGCGCGACGCCGACACCGAGATGAGCATGCTGATCGTGGCCCTGACGGCCGGGATGATCGGCGCCGGCAGCTTCGCCCTGCTGACCCTGCCCATGGCCGCCCTGGCCTATACGACCCCGCTGGTGATCGGCTCGCTGTTCGTGCTGCTGACCAGCCAGGAGCCAGTCCTGCTGGCCTTGGCCGGGCTTCTGATCTTCTGCTACCTGGTCGTGGGCCTGTCGTGCCTGTCGCACGCCAAGGTCTTCGTCGACCGCCTGGTGGCCGACGACGAGCTGGAGCGCCAGAAGCAGGTGGTCAGCCTGCTGCTCAGCGACTTCGAGGAAGGCTCCAGCGACTGGCTCTGGGAGGTCGACGCCACCGGGGCCCTGACCTACGTCTCCGAACGCATGGCCGAGGCGGCCGGCCGCTCGCGCGAGGACCTGCTGGGCCGCCGCGTCAGCGAGCTGGGCGCCGAACTGGCCGAGGCGCCCGAGGGGCTTTCGAACCTGGGCGGCCTGCTGGTCGACCAGAAGGCCTTCCGCGACGTGGTCGTGTCGGTGCTGGTCGGCGATGAACTGCATTGGTGGGCGCTGAGCGGCAAGCCGATCCACGCCCTGGACGGAGCCTTCGCGGGCTTCCGCGGCGTGGGGGCCGACGTCACCCAGGCCCGCAAGGACCAGGAGCGCATCAAGCGCCTGGCCCATTACGACGTGCTGACCGGCCTGCCCAACCGCCTGTCGTTCCTGCAGGCCCTGAGCGCCGCCTGGGACGCCAAGGGCAAGACCGCGGGCTGCGCGGTGCTGTGCCTGGACCTGGACCACTTCAAGGGCGTCAACGACAGCCTGGGCCATCCGATCGGCGACGCCCTGCTGACCGAGGCGGCCGGCCGCCTGCGCGCCTGCGTCGGCGACACCGGCGTCGTCACCCGCCTGGGCGGCGACGAGTTCGCCGTGGTGGTCCGCGACCATCTGGCGCCCGCCGAGCTGGGCGCCCTGGCCCAGGCCATCGTCGACGCCCTGTCCCAGCCCTACGAGCTGAACGACCATCACGTGGCGATCGGGGCCAGCGTCGGCATCGCCATCGCCCCGGCCGACGCCGACGACGCCGACACCCTGCTGAAGAACGCCGACCTGGCCCTCTACCGCGCCAAGGGCGACGGGCGCGGGGCCTATCGCTTCTTCGAGGCGACCATGGACCTGTGGGCCCAGGAGCGCCGGGCCCTGGAGATMGACCTGCGCTCGGCCCTGAAGAACGACGAGCTGAAGCTGTTCTTCCAGCCGCTGATCGGCGCCAAGGCCCACGAGACCATCGGGTTCGAGGCCCTGCTGCGCTGGCAGCACCCGCGCCGCGGCCTGGTCGGGCCCGACGACTTCATCGAATGCGCCGAGCAGTGGGGGCTGATCTGCAAGATCGGCGAGTGGGTGCTGAACGAGGCCTGCCGCCAGGCGGCCGCCTGGCCCGCGCCGCTGAAGGTGGCGGTCAACCTGTCGCCCAACCAGTTCGCGGCCGGCGACCTGGTCGACCAGGTGCGCGCGGCCCTGCACGCCTCGGGCCTGACCCCCGCGCGCCTGGAGCTGGAGATCACCGAGGGCCTGCTGCTGCGCGACACCGCCGGCACGCTGGAGCAGCTGAAGGCCCTGAAGGACCTGGGCGTGCGCATCGCCATGGACGACTTCGGCACGGGCTATTCCAGCCTGGCCTATCTGTGGCGGTTCCCGTTCGACAAGATCAAGATCGACCGCACCTTCGTGGCCGAGATGGCGGGCAATCCGGCCATCGCCGACATCCTGCGCACCATCACCCTGCTGGGCCGCACCCTGAACCTGGAGGTCACGGCCGAAGGCGTGGAGACCGCCGACCAGGCGCGAATCCTGGAGGACATGCGCTGCGACCACTTCCAGGGCTACCTGTTCGGCCGCCCCATGCCGATCGCCGACATCCCCGGCTTCCTGCTGGACAATACAGCCCAGCAGATGCGCAGGATCGTGCTGGACGAGGCCGCCGACGACGCGAAGGCGGCCAAGGGCGCCTAGATCCGGCGCCGCCCGCTGAACAGGCCCACGATCCACAGCAGCACGATCGCACCCACCGTCGAGACCAGCAGGCTGCCCAGCCAGCCGAAGAAGTGGATGTTGAACATGCTGGCCAGGAAGGCGCCGATCAGCGCGCCGACCAGGCCGACGATCAGGTTGGTGATCAGGCCGTGATTGCGGCCCATGACCTGTTCGGCGATCCAGCCGGCGAAGATGCCGATGATGACCGCACCGATGAAACCCACACCGTTCATGTCGCTTGATCCCTGACAGCCAAGATTGCCCAGGAAATGCTCGAGCGCCCCGGTTGGTTGCGCCCTAGCGCGCGGTGTCCACCCGGGCGACCACGCTCATGCCGGGACGCAGGCGGGCGATACCGTCCTGGTCCGGATCGAGCACGATGCGAGTGGGCAGGCGCTGGACCACCTTGGTGAAGTTGCCCGTGGCGTTGTCGGGCTTGATCACCGCGAACTCCGAGCCGGTGGCCGGCCCCAGCCGCTCGACATGGCCGCGCAGCTTCAGCCCGCCCAGGGCGTCGACCTGGACCGTCGCCGGCTGGCCCACCTTGATATGGGCCGTCTGGGTCTCCTTGAAGTTGGCGGTCACCCAGGTCTGGCGCGGCACGACGCCCATTAGCTGGGTCCCGACGGCGACGTACTGGCCCAGCTTGACCCCCACCTCGCCCACCGCCCCGTCCTCGGGCGCGCGGATGGTGGTGTTGGCCAGGTCGATGCGGGCCAGCTCGACGGCCGCCCGGGCGTTGGCCAGGGCGGCCTCCAGCCCCTCGCGATTGACCTTGGTGGTGGCCAGGGCCTGGCGGGCGATGTCGATATTGGCCGCGGTCTGGGCGACGCCGGCGGCGGCCTGGCGCTGGGCCACCTGCAGCACGTCGCGCTGGCTGGGGGCCAGCCAGCCCTGGGCCAGCAGCGGCTCGGCCCGCTTGATGTCGACCTGGGTCTTGGCCAGGGCGGCCTGGCTGCTGCTGGCCTGGGCCTCGGCGAGCCGGATCTGGGCGGCGTTGGAGGTCTGGGCCTGGGTGTTGGCGTCCAGCGCCGCCTGGGCCGACTGCACCGACGCCTCGGCCTGGGCCAGCTTCTGGCGGTAGATGCGGTCGTCGATCTGGACCAGCACCTGGCCGGCCTTCACGGCCTGGAAGTCCTTGACCGCCACCGCCGTCACATAGCCGTCCACCTTGGGGGCCAGCAGGGTGACATAGCCGCGGACATAGGCGTTCTCGGTGCTCTGCACCGTGCCGGTGAACGGCGGCAGCTTCCAGGCGTAGAGCACCAGCAGCACCCCGCCGACGCCGGCCACGATCACCGGGATGGCCGCGCGCGACCACATCCGCTTCGGCGGAGGCGGAGCTGGCGGCGCGATCGGTGTGGCGGCTTGCGGGTCGGACATCAGGCGGCCTCCACGGGCGTCAGCCGGGCCGCGCGCCGCAGGCGCAGGTCGGAGCGGACGCGCAGGAACAACAGGTAGAAGAAGACCAGGACGGCCAGGATCGCCACCGTGGCGAACACGTCGTCATAGGCCAGCACCGTGGCCTCGCGCGTCGCCTGCTGGGCCAGCAGGGCCGCGCCCTCGCCGCTGCGCAGGGCCGGGTCGGTCAGCACGCCGGCATAGGTCCCCGACAGCTGCTTCACCCGCAGGGCCACCTGCGGATCGGTCAGGCTGAGGCGATCGACGATCGCGGCCGAATGCACCCGCTCGCGCACCGTCATCAGCGTGCCCAGGAAGGCCGAGCCGCCCAGGGCCCCGATCACCTGGCCTGTCGAGAACAGAACGATGAAGCTGACGATGTACTCCTGGCCCATGCGGATGGCGCGCGGGAAACCGGCCAGCAGGGCGGCGGGCAGGAACAGCGCCCCGGCGAAGGCCATCATGCCCTGGCTGAGGTACATCTGCTCGGGTCGGGTCAGGCTAGTCGACAGGCTGTCCATCCAGGCCGCGGCCGCCACCATCAGCAGGGCGATCAGGGCCGGGGTGCTGACGTGCTCGGGATTGATCGTGAAGGCCACGATGACCATGCCGGCCAGGGTGGCCGCCAGCATCACCCACGACAGGCCGGCCATCTGGTCGTTGTTCATGCCCAGGGTCTGCAGCAGGCCGAACGCGCCGACGCCCTGCTCGGACAGCACGATGCGGAACAAGAGGATGATCACCAGCAGGCGCAGCAGGTCGGCGCTGGTCAGCCAGCGCAAGTGGATCAGGGGCTTCCGACGATGCAGCTCGACCAGGGCCGTGGCGGCCAGCAGCACGACGGCGGCGGCCAGGCACCAGCCGATCCAGGCGGTGTCGAACCACCAGACGTAACGCCCCTGCCCCAGCACCACGCACAGCAGGGCGATGCCCGGGGCGAACAGGGCGAAGGTGAGGAAGTCGCGCCACTCGAACATCTGCACGCGCGGGATCGGCGGCAGGCGCAGCAGGTTGACGGCCGACAGGCAGACCACGCTCAGCCCGATCTCGGCCAGGTACAGCCCATGCCATTGGCCGGTGTCCAGGAGATCGGAGGACACAAGCCGCGACAGGGGCAGGGCCAGCTGCGCCCAGCCCACGCCCAGGGCGATGCCGACGATCCGCCGCTCGGGCGGGGCGGCCTCGACCATGTAGAGCAGGGTCAGGGTCGACAGGGCCGAGGCCGCCATGCCCGCCGCCGCCCGCACGGCGATGGCCGACCGCAGGTCGTTGCTGAGCAGGTGCGCCAGCCCCACCACGATGAACAGGCCCAGCCCGATGTCGGCGAACAGCCGCAGCCCGTACTGGAACCGGAACTTCACGGCCAGCAGGCCGATGGTGGCGTTGGCCGCGGTGTAGGCGATCGACAGCCAGGCCGACTCGTTGGTGTAGGCGCCCAGCGAGCCCTGGATCCAGGGCAGGTTGTTGTTGATCAGGTTGGCGCCCAGCCCCTGGGTCAGGCCCAGCAGCATCGACACCGCGCCGTAGGCCAGCCCGTGCGCCCACGTCCAGGGCGGTGCAGGCGGCGGGGCTGGGACGGCGCTGTCGGTCACTTCAGAGGAAGCTCCGCCTTGGGGAAATCGTTCCACGCGACGACCCAAGCTATCACCGCGCGACCTGTGCTAGGCAAGGGCTTGAGGAGACGCGCCCCATGGTCCACCCCGTCTATGCCGACCTGCCCACCACCATCTTCGAGGAGATGAGCGGCCTGGCCCGCCAGACCGGGGCGATCAATCTGGGCCAGGGCTTTCCGGACGACGCCGGGCCGATGGCGCTGCGCCAGAAGGCCGGCGAGGCGCTGATCACCGGCACGAACCAGTATCCGCCGATGCGCGGCCTGCCCGCCCTGCGCCAGGCGGTGGCGGCGCACTACAATCGCAGCCAAGGCCTGGACCTGGACTGGGAGAGCGAGATCGTCGTCACCTCAGGCGCGACCGAGGCCCTGGCGGCGGCCTTCCTCAGCCTGATCTCGCCCGGCGACGAGGTGGTGCTGTTCCAGCCGCTGTACGACGCCTACCTGCCGATGGTGAAACGCGCCGGCGGGGTCCCGAAACTGGTGCGCCTGACGCCGCCGCACTGGCGGTTCGACCGGGCCATGCTGGAGGCGGCGTTCAGCGAGCGGACGCGGATGGTGGTGCTGAACACCCCGCTGAATCCGGCCGGCGTGGTCACGCCCGACGAGGACCTGGCCCTGCTGGCCGAGTTCTGCGTGAAGCACGACGCGATCGCCGTCTGCGACGAGGTCTGGGAGGCCGTGGTCTTCGACGGCCGGAAGCACCGGCCGCTGATCGGCTATCCGGGCATGCGCGAGCGCACGGTGAAGATCGGCTCGGCCGGCAAGATGTTCGGCATGACCGGCTGGAAGGTCGGCTTCCTGTGCGCCGCCCCTGCCCTGACCAAGGCCCTGGCCGGCGCCCACCAGTTCCTGACCTTCACCACCCCGCCCAACTTGCAGGAGGCGGTGGCGTTCGGCCTGCAGGAGCCCGGCGACTGGTTCGAGGCCATGCCCGCCGGCCTGCAGCGCTCGCGCGATCGGCTGGCGGCGGGCCTGCGCGAAGCCGGCTTCGTGGTGCTGGACAGCGGCGGCACCTATTTCCTCAATGTCGACCTGAAGGCCTCCGGGATCGACGAGGACGACCGCACCTTCGCCCTGCGGGCCGTCCGCGACCACGGTGTGGCCAGCATCCCGGTCTCGGCCTTCTACGCGGAGGACCCGGTCCGCCACATCCTGCGCCTGTGCTTCGCCAAGGCGGACGACACGCTGGACGAGGCCGTTCGGCGGCTGGCGGCGGCGCGGGGCTAGGCCGGCTTCTCCCACTCCATCACGACGTACCAGGGCACGCCGCGATAGCGTTCGGCCTTGGCGGGATCGCCGCCCACGGGCGCCGGCTCGTCGAAATGGGTCAGGCGCAGGCCCGCGCCCAGGAAGGCGGCCATGTAGGCCGACAAGGGCCGGTGCCAGTTGACGATCCGGATGCCCCGCCAGGCCTCCCAGCCGGACCGCTGTTCCAGATAGCGGTCGATCCGCACGCCCGGACTGTCGACCCAGCGCTCCAGGATCGGGGCGTCGACCCGCGCGGTCGAGAAGCTGGTCAGGTTGGCGATGAACAACGTCCCGCCCGGCGCGAGGACGCGAGCCATCTCGACGATCGCGGCTTCGAAGTCAGGGATGTCGATCAGGCTCAGGCAACTGACCACCAGGTCGAACTCGGCGTCCTCGAACGGCAAGGCGCCCGCGAAGCCGTCGACGTACAGGCCCTCGGGATGCCGCCGTCGCGCCTGGTCCAGCAGGGCTCGGGTCGGGTCCAGACCCACCGTCTCGACGCCGAAGCCCGACAGCATCCGACACAGCCGCCCCTCGCCGCAGCCCACGTCCAGCGCCTTGCGGAAGCTCCGCCCGCCCAGCCTTTCGCGGACCACGGGATCGAGCACGTAGCGACGGCCGTAGTCGCCATGCTCGCCCATGTCGGCGATCCAGGCGGCGGCGGAATCGGCCCAGCCGTTCGAGGCTGGGTCGTCGGACGAAGGGGCGTCGCTCATGCCGCCTGAATAGCACGGCGACGCCCGGAGCTCAGCCTCAGGCCGCGATCGCCTCGGCCGTCGGGCCGAACACCTCGTAGTGGATGCGGTCGCTCGGCACGCCCGCCCCCGCCAGCCCCGCGACGAAAGCCTTCAGGAACGGCGTCGGTCCGCACAGGTAGAAGTCCGCCTCGGCGAACGGGGTGTTGGCCTTCAGCCAGTCGATGGTGATGAACCCGTCCAAGTCGTGGCTCTCGCCCGCCCGGTCGCCCGCCAGCGGTTCGCTGTAGAAGGTGGTCACCGAGACGCCGCCGTGGTCCTTGGCCAGGGCGCGGACGTGGCCGTCCAGGGCATGGACCCGGCTGTTCAGCGCGCCGTGCACGAAGTGGGCTTCCAGCTCCGGATGTTCCTTGGCGATGTGCTCGACCATGCTGACCATCGGCGTCAGGCCCACGCCGCCGCTCAGCAGCACCACCGGACGGGCCGGCTGGTCGGCCAGGAAGAAGTCTCCGGCCGGCGGGGTGGCCTGCAGGATGTCGCCGATCCGGGTCTGGTCGTGCAGGAACCGCGAGGCCGCACCCAGGTCCTCGCGCTTGACCGAGATGCGGTAGCTCTCGCCGTTCGGCCCGGCCGAGATCGAGTAGTTGCGCTTCTCGCMGGGCGCGTCCGGCAGGTCGAAGCGGAAGGTCAGGTACTGGCCCGGCTTGTGCGGGATCACCTTGCCGCCGTCGGCGGGGCGCAACACGAACGAGGTGATCACCGCGCTCTCGCGGACCTTCTCGGCCACGACGAAGTCCCGCCAGCCGGTCCAGCCGCCTTCGAAGGCCTCGATCTCGGCGCGGATGCCCGCCTCGCGGCCGATCAGGATGTCGGCCAGGAACCAGTAGGCCTCGCCCCAGGCGCCCAGGATCTCGTCGGTGGCCGCGTCGCCCAGCACGTCCTTGATCGCGCCCAGCAGAGCCTTGGCCACGAACGGATAGTGTTCGGCCAGGATGTGGTAGCCGACGTGCTTGTGGGCGATGCGCTCGACCACCGGCAGCACCACGCCCAGGTTGTCGATGTTCTGGGCGTAGGCCAGGATCGCCCCGGCCAGGGCCTTGGGCTGGGCGCCGGTGCTCTGGTTGGCGTGGTTGAACAGCGCCTTGATGTGGTCGTCCTGGAACAGCCGGGCGTACATCGCCAGGGTGATGTCCTCGCCGTACTGGGCCAGGGCCGGCACCGTGGCCTTCACGAGCGCGATCGTCTCCGCGCCGAGCGCAGCCGCCATTGTCTCTACTCCTTGTCTGGGTTTGTTGTCTGGGTTTGGATCGCGGTCAGCAGGCCGCGGGTTGGGAAGGCGCCGCCTTGGACAGGCGGAAGTGGAGGGCCGCGTCCAGGCTCTGGGCGATCCGCGCGGCCTTGGCCTGCATCGCCGCGGCGACCGGCGGCGACATCATCTCGTCGGTGGTCTGGTTCCACAGCGCCAGCCAGCGGGCGAACATCTCCGACGGGATGCGGGCGGCGTGCTGCAGGTGGACCGCCACCGGATTGCCCTTGTAGCGGCCGGTCGTCAGCATCACCGAAGACCAGAAGTCGGTCAGGGTCCCCAGGTGGTKGCCCCAGTCCTCGATCGCGTCGTTGAACACCGGCCCCAGCGCGGCGTCGGCGCGAACGCGGGCGTAGAAGCGCTCCAGCAGGGCCGGCAGGGCGGCTTCGATCTCGGCGGCTTGGGTCGGGTCCATCGGGGAGCCTAATTGATGCGTCAAAAATGCATCTATAAGCCCGTAGCGAAACATGCAATGGAAATACCAGTTCTAAGTAATCACCCTTAGGGGTGCGTGCCCGGAGTCCCGATGCGCCTGACGCGCTACACCGACTACGCCATGCGGGTGCTGCTGCACCTGGCGGCGCGCGACGACGGCGACCTGTCCTCGATCGGCGAGATCGCGGCGCTCTACAGGATCTCGCAGAACCACCTGATGAAGGTGGTGCAGGACCTGGGCAAGGCCGGCTTCGTGCGCACCGTGCGCGGTCGCGGCGGCGGTATCGCCCTGGCCCGTCCGGCCGACCAGATCGTCGTCGGCCAGGTGGTGCGCCAGACCGAGGAAGGCTTCCAGCTGGTCGATTGCAGCAGTTGCGTGATCGCCCCCGCCTGCACCCTGCCCCGCGCCCTCAACGAAGCGACGGCGGCGTTCATCGCGGTGCTGGACAAGTACACGCTGGAGGACCTGCTGGATCAGCGCCACCAGATGCGGGCGCTGTTCGGGATCACCGACCCGGCGGCCCTTCCCGCTTAGGATCAGCCGCCTGGCGCCTAGAACCAGCCGGCCGCCTTGACCGTCGGCGCATGGGTCCGGCTGACCGGAGCCACCACGTCGCCCGCCAGGCGCAGCTCGCCCCCGCCCCGTCGCCAGCGCACGCCCTCCACCGCCTCGGCCGCCACCCACCACGAGCGGTGGGTCTGGAAGCCGTGGGCGCCGGACAGCTCGTCCAGGGCGACCGCGAAGCGCAGGGTGATCATCTCGGCCCCGGCGTCGGTGTGGACCCGCAGATAGTGGTCGTCGGCCTCGATCGCGATCAACCGCGCGCCGCGCCGCTTCGCCGACAGTCGCCGACGGAAGGCGGCCTCGGCCTCGGGCAGGGGCGGCGCCACCACGACCCGGGTCTGGACCACCGCCGCCGGCCGGCGCCAGACCAGGGCCCGGATCGCCATGACCGGGACCGAAATCAGGAACACCTGCCACAGCAGCGGCCAGTACCGCGACGCGATGATGGGCGCGCCCACCACCAGGCGGTCGGACACCAGGACCCACAGGGCGGTCGGCGGCGTCATCAGCACCGTGGTGACCAGCAGCCGCCGCCAGAAGACGCCCGCCCGGCGCCCGACGGTCTCGTCGATCAGGATGCCGATCAGTCCGCCGCCGACGATGCACAGCACCCAGTAGGCATAGGCGTGGCGCGGCGGCAGCATCTCGCTGCCGAACGGGCCGACCGCGCCCAGGAACAGGCCGATCGCCAGCAGCAGCGCCAGGTCCGCGCCGCCGCGCTGAAGGATCGCCCGCAGGTTCGTCACCCCGTCACAGCCTCTCACCCCGACGCGGCGCCGTTCGCGCAGTATCGGCGCCGCTCACGCAACCTCGCCTAGCGCCGGTCGGCGAGCTTCGCAATCTCCGCCGAAACTCGGAGACCCGCATGACCCGCCTTCTCAACCGAAGCCTCTGGACCCTGTACGCCCTGCTGAGCGCGGCCGTGGCGATCTTCTCGTATCGCTACCTGCCAAGGATCGGGCTGCTGAGCCCCGAGATCCTGGCCAACCTGTTCGCCCGGCCCTGGCTGGACGTGCACGTGGCCGGAGCGGCGACGGCCCTGCTGGTCGGCCCGCTCCAGTTCCTGCCCTGGGTCCGCCGACGGTTCCCCGCCGTGCACCGCACCCTGGGACGGGTCTATGTGGTCGGCTGCCTGGCGGGCGGGGTCGGCGGGCTGGTGATGGCGTTCGGCTCGACCGCCGGTCCGATCGCCACGGTCGGTTTCGCCAGCCTGGCGGTCTGCTGGATCACGGCCAACGTCCAGGGCTGGCGCCTGGCKGTGGCGCGCCGCTTCGACGACCACCGCGCCTGGATGCTGCGCTCGTTCGCCATGACCTTCGCCGCGGTCACCCTGCGGATCTACATCGTGGCGCTGCCGATGATGGGCGTCGCGTCCATCGACGCCTATCGCGCCGCCGCGTTCGTGTCCTGGATCCCGAATCTGATCCTGGTCGAGTTCTATCTGCGCGGCCGGACGCAGACGGCCATGACGTAGACAACGCCATCTCCCTTTTCATCCGTCATTCCCGCCACAAGGGCGGGAATGACGGACGATTGGGGGCGAGTATCAGGCGAGCACGCTCTCGCCGACCGCCTGCGTCACGCCGCGCCGGTCCAGCACCTGGACCATCACCGACAGCAGGTCGCGCAGGTCGATCGGCTTGGCGATGTGGGCGTCCATGCCCGCCTCCAGGCAGGTGTCGATCTGGGTGCGCATGACGTCGGCGGTCAGGGCGATGACCGGCAGGGCGGTCCAGCGCGGATCGCGGCGCAGGCGCCGCGTGGCCTCCAGCCCGTCCATCACCGGCATGTTGACGTCCATCAGCACCAGGTCGAAGGCCTCGGCCTCCAGGGCGTCGAGGGCCTCGCGGCCGTTCTCGACCTCGACCAGGTCGCAGTCGAACGGGGCCAGGAACAGCTTGATGACCCGGCGGTTCACCGGATGGTCGTCGACCACCAGCACCCGGCGGCCGTGCAGGGGCGACAGCGTCTCCTCCTCGCCCGGGGCGCCGAAGGCGGCCGCGCCGGCCTCGGCCGTCCCGGCGGCCGCGACGTCGACCTGGAAGTCCAGCTCGAAGGTCGAGCCCCGGCCCTCGCGGCTGTCGACCCGAATCTCGCCGTCCATCAGTTCGGCCAGGCGGCGGGTGATGTTCAGGCCCAGGCCCGTGCCGCCGAAGGTGCGGGTGGTCGAGGCGTCGGCCTGGGTGAAGGCGCCGAACAGCTTGGACAGGGTGGCCGGGCTCATGCCGATGCCGGTGTCGGCGACCGTCAGGCTGATCGCCGTGCGCCCCGTCTGCGGATCGGGCGCCCAGGCCAGGGTCACGTCCACGCGGCCCACCACCGTGAACTTCAGGGCGTTGGACAGCAGGTTGGCCAGGCACTGGCGCACCCGCACGGCGTCGAACAGCAGCATCGGCGGCGGATCGCCGGCCACGGTGAAGGTCAGCTCGACGCCCTTTTCCCGGGCCGTCGGCTGGTAGCCGCCGACAAGTCGCGCGCAGACGCCAACAATGTCGCCGGCGGTGGGGGCGATCTCCAGCTTGCCGGCCTCGATCTTGGACAGGTCCAGGATGTCGTTGAGCAGCACCAGCAGGGTGTCGCCGCTGTCGATCATCAGCTCGACCTGTTCGCGCTGGCGGGCGTCCAGGGCCTCGCTCCGCAGGGCCTGGGCCATGCCCAGCATGCCGTTCAGCGGCGTGCGCAGCTCGTGGCTCATCACGGCCAGGAAGGCTGACTTGGCCTCGTTGGCCGCCTCGGCCCGGCCGCGGGCATCCTTCAGCCGCATCGAGGCCCGGCGCAGGTAGAAGCCCCAGGCCACGCCGCCCAGCACCAGCACGCCCAGCAGCATGGCGATGATGATCGAGGCGTGGGCCAGGCGGCGGTTCAGCTCGACCTCGGCGGTCAGGCGGCGGCTTTCGTCGCGCTTGGACTTCAGCTCGGTCTCGAGAGCCGAGGCCATCTGGGCGCCGTTGCGGGTCAGGGCGGCCTGGGTCTTCTCGTGGTCCTGTCGCCGCCACTGGTCCAGGTCGTGGAAGGCGTCCTCGCCGCGATGCTCGGCCAGGGCGATATAGGCGCTGACCAGCAGCTCGGCCTGGGGATCGCGCTCCAGGGTCTCCAGGGGGATGGCCCGCGCGACGTCCAGGTCGGCCCGGGCGGCGGCGGCCTGGCCCAGCTCGGCCCGGGCCTGGGCCCGCAGCCGCAGGCTGAGGCCGGTCAGGCGGTTGGTCGGATGGTCGATCTCGAACGCGCCCGCCTCCAGGCACTTGAGGACCCGGGTCGGCGCGCGGCGGGCGTTGGCGATGCGGGCGCAGAGATAGCGATCCCAGGTCTTCAGGTCCGGATCGCCGGCGGCCTCGGTCATGTGGTGGTGGACGCCCGCGAAGTGCTCGGCGGCGTCCAGTTCGCCCACCTCGGCGGCGGTGTAGGCGATGTCGTAGATGCGCTCGACCTTGCGCATGTAGAAGGCGTTGCCCTCGTCCAGGCGGGCGGCGGCGCTCATGTGGTCCAGCGCGCCTTCCTTATCGCCGATGTAGGACAGGGTGTAGGAGTGCACCTGGTGGGCCTCGGCCAGCATCGGCCGGGCCACGGCGCCCTTGCGCTCCAGCTGGCCCATGACCTCGGTCGCCAGGCGCGAGGCCTCGGCCCAATGGCCCGAGCGGCCCAGGCTGCGGATGCGCTCGATCGTCGCCATCATCCGGATGTTGGGGCCCGAGCGCTCCAGGTAACGCACCCAGTCGGCGTCGTTGAACGTGCGGAACCCGCCCGACTCGTGGCGGTAGGCCGTGGTCAGCAGGTCGACCAGGTTCAGCAGCTCGGCGTCGTCCTCATCCTTGGCGACGCGGCGCACGCGGCGGGCCCAGTCGTCGAACTGCGGCTGCACCTGGTTGCTCTTGTAGGCGTAGAGCACCGACCACAGGCCGTAGAGGCGCTTGTCGCCGTGCTGCTTCAGCGCCCGGCGTCCGACGCGCTCGATGTCGTCGTTCTCGCGGGCGGGCGGCTTGATCTCGTCGCGGCTGATTTCGCGGTACAGGGCGTCCAGCTTGGCCGACTGCTGCGAACGGGCGAACGCCGTTCCGCCGCTTGCGACGAACAGGGTTGCGATCGCCGCGAGGAACAGGACGTAGCGCCGCAAGCCGTGGTTTCCTGGTGAACCTTGGCAAGGTACGAAAACGGCCTGTATCCAAAGTTAAGATCGACGTGGCGCGACGTTCTGTCCCCAGATGACTCCAGCGGGGGCAAATATCGCCCTTTCGCGGCGGCGTCCGCCCCGCCTCGCGGCGCCGCTAGATCGTGGCCCCGCCGTCCACCACCAGGGCCTGTCCGGTCATGAAGCTGCCGGCCTTCGAGGCCAGATAGACGGCCGCCCCGGCCAGTTCGTCGGGCTCGCCGATCCGGCGCAGCGGCACGCCCTTGGTCGAGCGCTCCAGGGTCGCCGGATCGTCCCACAGCGCCTTGGCGAAGTCGGTCTTGATCAGGCCCGGCGCGATGCAGTTGACCCGCACGTTGTCGGGGCCGAACTCGTGGGCCAGGTTGCGGGCCAGCTGGAAGTCGGCGGCCTTGGAGATGTTGTAGGCCCCGATGATGGCGTTGCCGCGCAGGCCGCCGATCGAGCTGACGATGATGATCGAGCCATCCTTCCGCTCGCGCATCTCCGGGGCGACCATCGCGATCAGCCAGTGGTTGCTGATGATGTTGTTGTCCAGGATCTTGCGGAACTGGTCGTCGGCGATGCCCGACAGCGGGCCGTAATAGGGGTTGGAGGCGGCGTTGCAGACGCAGATGTCGATCTTGCCGAACGCCTTGCGGGTCTCGTCCACCAGCCGCTGCAGGTCCTCCTTCGAGCCGATGTTGGCCGGGACCGAGATCGCCGTCCCCTCGCCGTGCTGGGCGTTGATCTCGGCCGCAACCTCGTCGCAGGGACCGGCCTTGCGCGACGAGATCACCACCTTGGCCCCGTGCTCGGCCATGCGCTGGGCGATCGCCTTGCCGATGCCACGCGAGCTGCCGGTGATGATCGCCACCTTGCCGGCGAGGTCGAAGAGGTTGGTCATGGCGCGCTCCCGGCGAACATCAAAACGATTGTTTGAATTGCCGGCACATTGGGAGGAAGGCCCGGCCAGGTCAAGCCGCCTCAGAAGCGGTAGGTGAAGCCGAACAGCGGTCCCTTCAGGTCCAGGTCGACGTTGCGGCGACCCTTGTCGTTCTCGAAATGCAGGAAGCGATAGCCGCCCATCAGCCGCCAATGGCTGGAGGCGTCGTACTCGACCATGCCCTGGCCCTGCCAACTGGTGGTGTCGCTGCCCCAGCCGCTGTCGATCTGGCCCATGAAGCCCCACTTGCCGTACTGGCCGCGGGCCCGCGCGCCGATGACGCCGTCGAACCAGTTGGTGTCGGCGCTGGCGTCGATCAGGTCGGTGTTGGGCGCGCTGAGCGTGAAGTCGGTCTCCAGCCAGTAGCCCCGGACGCCGGCGGTCAGGTCCACGTCCCACTTGTCGCCGTCGACCACCCGGTAGAAGCCGTTCACGCTGCCCACCATCGCCTTGGTGTCGAGGTCGGGCTTGAGGGGCAAGGCTGGCGGCAGCTCGACGTCGTCGCCGAAGCCGATGTCGACATAGGCGAAATCGACCAGGGCCCCGATCCGGTCCTTGCTGAGCTCGGCCACGCCGAAGCCGAAGAACTGCAGGTTATCCAGGATATTGCCGTCGCCCAGCACGGGGGTGGGCCGATCGGCGTTCAGCCCCAGCGGCCCCTTGACGCTGGGCAGCCAGACATAGGTGCCCATGCGGAACGTCACGTCGTCGTCGGCCCTGGCCTCGACGGCGCTCGCCCCCAGGGCCAGCGCCGCGGCGCAGCCCAGAACCACCGCAACCTTCATCAACCCGCTCCCTGGCGACCCGGGGAGAGCCTGAACTGTCCAGCCGAGGGGTAAATCAGGTGAACACCCGAGACGGGCCTCGGCTTCTCGCCATCGGGGCGCGGTCTCGACAAAAGTTCGCGGGCCATGTCGGATCGCCGACACGGTGGCCGTCCTTCGGGCGCAACACCCAATCCCCTTGGAGAAACGCCATGGACACCCCCGCCCCTTCGCCCATCGCCGACCGCGAACTGGTGCTGACCCGCGTCCTCGACGTGCCCGCCGACAAGCTGTTCAAGTGCTGGACCACGCCCGAGCGCATGAACGAATGGTTCTGCCCCAAGCCCTGGACCGTCTCGCACGCCGAGATGGACATCCGCCCTGGCGGCTCCAGCCTAATCGTCATGCAGGGCCCGAACGGCGAGGAGGTCCCCAATCCGGGCCTTTTCCTCGAGGTCGTCCCGAACAAGCGCCTGGTCTTCACCGACGCCTTCGCCTCGGGCTGGGTCCCGGCGGGCAAGCCGTTCATGGTCGCGACCATCGAGTTCGACGACCTGGGCGACGGCACGACCCGCTACACCGCCACCGCCCGCCACTGGACCGTCGAGGACCGCAAGACCCACGAGCAGATGGGCTTCCACGAAGGCTGGGGCATCGTCGCCGACCAGCTGGCCGAGGTGGCGAAGACGTTCTGATCTGGATTCCGCTCATCCCGGCGAATGCCGGGACCCAGATGGAATGGCTTTGAGGCTGACGCCAAGAGCGCCGAGCTTCTCCAATCATCCACACCGCCATGGGATCTGGGTCCCGGCATTCGCCGGGATGAGCGGAGTTATTTGATTACTACGCGCACTTGCTCCACCCGTGCATGTCCAGGTGGAAGTGGTCGTGGTGCTCGGCGTTGAAGTCGGGGCTCAGCGTGGTGATGAACACTCGGCAGGCCCCGTCCCGCACGCGGCGCAGGAACTGGCCCTTGGGCCCCGGATCGTTCCAGTCGCGGGCCACGTAGACCGTCTGGCCGTCGGCCAGCTTGAAGCCGGCCAGATCGATGGCGTCGGCGGTGGCGTGCTCGCTGACCGGGCCCGCCGTCTTGCCGTACTGCCGCCGGCACGAATAGGTGCCGTAGTGCTCCAGGCCGACCACGCCCTGACCCAGCACCTCGTAGGCGGCCGGCTGCACCACCTGGCGCTCCCAGATCGACAGGGCCAGGGCCTCCTTGCAGACCATCGGCGCGTCCGTCGGCGACAGGCCGGCCATGCCGCCGTCGATCTTCAGGGCGTCGCGCACGATGCAGAAGCCGCCGTCGGTGGTCTCCGGGACCTCCTCGTACGACAGGCCCGCCTTGCGCAGGATCGCCCGGCAGGTGGCGGGGTCGGCGCCGGCCCGCGCCGCCTTGATCCGCGTGGCCATGCCCACCGGGTCGACGATGCTGAGCGGCTTCCACGGCAGGTGCTGGCGGGCGATGCCGCGCTCGGCCACCAGGGCCATGACCAGCACCAGCGACCACAGCAGGACCAGCGCCGTCAGCCCCGCCAGCCGGTTCTGGCGGCGCGTGCGATGCTCGACGCTCTGATGTCGCGGAACGCGATAGGCCATGGCGGGGGGAGCGCCTGAAAGGTTAACGGCCAAGCCTTGCCTTAGGACTTGGCCATAGACAACCCTCTCCCCGGAGCGAGGGCTTCCGAAGGCTTGGCTTGTCGTCCGGAAAGGGCCATCTACCGCGTCCCGGAGACACTCATGACCCCCACCAACAGCTGGCGCGGCCTGCTGAACGCCGAACTGGCCCCGCGCTTCGCCCTACTGTGCCTGGGAATCTGGCTGAACGCCGCCGACACCCTGGTGACGGTGACGATCATGCCCAGCGTCGCCAAGGAGATCGGCGGCTTCCAGTATTTCGGCTGGTCGATCGCCGCCTTCCTGCTGGGCTCGATCCTGGCGGGGGCGTGCGCGGGCAAGCTGTCGATCCGCTTCGGCCTGCGCCGCGCCACCGCCCTGGCGGGGGTGGTCTACGCGATCGGCTGCGCCATGGGGGCCCTGGCGCCGGGATTCCTGACCTTCGTGGCCGGCCGGCTGGTCCAGGGCCTGGGCGCGGGGGCGATCGTCTCGCTTTGCTACGTGGCGATCAGCGCCATGTTCCCCGAAAGCCTGTGGCCGCGCGTCTACGGGGCGATCGCCGGGGTCTGGGGGGCGGCCACCCTGCTGGGACCGCTGTGCGGCGGCCTGTTCGCCGAGGCCGGCTTCTGGCGCGGGGCGTTCTGGTTCTTCGTGGTCCAGGCCGTGATCTTCGTGGGCGCGGTGCTGGTCATGGTGCCGTCGGCCCCCAAGGCCCCCGAGGGCGGGCGCATCCCCAAGCGGCAGCTGGCCCTGCTGACCGTGGGCGTCACCCTGATCGCCGCCGCCGGGGTCGTGCCCGGCCAGGTCACGGCCGCCGTCTGCGCGATGCTGGGAACCCTGGCCCTGGCCGTCATGCTGCTGGTCAACGGCCGCACGGCCGATCGCCTGCTGCCCCGCGCGGCCGGCGACCTGCGCACCGCCACGGGCCTGGGGCTGATGGTGATCTTCTTCTGCGAAGCCGCGACGGTGGGCTTCTCGGTCTACGGCCCGACCTTCATCCAGGCGCTGCACGGCGCCGGCCCCTTGCTGAGCGGCTACGTGATCGGCGGCATCGCGGCGGGCTGGACGGCGCTGTCGTTCGTGGTCGCGGGCCTCAAGCCCCGGCACGAGGGGCTGGCCATCCGCCTGGGCGCCGTGGTCATCGCCGCGGGCGTCGCCTGGGGCGCGTTCGAGATGGTTCGCGGGGGGCTCATCGGCATCACCGCTTCGATGGTGCTGCTGGGCGCGGGCTTCGGGATCTGCTGGGCCTTCCTGGCCAAGCGGGTGATCGGCGGCGCGCCGATCGAGGAGCAGCCCCTGGCCTCGGCCGCCGTGCCCACCACCCAGCTGATGGGCGGCGCCACGGGCGCGGCCGCCGCCGGCGCCCTGGCCAACGCCCTGGGCTTCGCGCACGGGGTCACGCCGGAGGGCGGCCTGGCCCACGGCTTGCTGCTGTTCTACGCCTTCCTGCCGCTGGCGGTGGTGGGCCTGCTGGCGGCCTGGCGACTGGGACGTCCCCAGCCAAGCTTGTGACGCAATCCCGGACCATCCTGTCGTAAGCAGGCGGGCGGGAGATGGGGGATGAGACGTATCGGCGGCGCGACGACGGGCCTGGTCCTGGCGACCGCCGTCCTGTCCCTCCTCGCGCCCGGCGACGCCCGCGCGGTCGCCCGCCATCCACGACAGGCCGCCCCGCCCGACGACACCAAGCTCCTGAACGTGATGAGCCCCGCCATGCTGTCGGTGGAGGTCGCGGCGTTCGAGACGTTCACCGGCCCCGCCCTCAAGGTCTGGCCCGACGGGCGGCGTGACTATCAGGTCGACGGCTGCGCGGTCAGCGCCCTGACCACGGGCACGACGGTGACCGGCCTGAAACTGTCCCTCGGCAAGACGTGCACGGTGGACCTCAACCGCTTCTTCGTCTTCCCGTTCGATTTCCCGACCGCCAGCGCCATGACGATGGGCGACTTCAACAACCGCATCACCGGCAACGACAAGATCACCGCCGACTGCCTGGACACCTGTCCGGACGGCGCGACGCCCACCCTCCACGAGCACTTCGTGGGATCGGACCTGCTGGCCCATCTGGAGGTCGAACTGGACGTGGCGATCGACGACGCGCCGCGTCGGACCGCCTTGACCCATTGGACCTCGGCGATGCACGACGGCGGCGGTCCCGACTACGTCGCCGGGGCCCGCTACCAGTGCGACGCCCGTTTCGACCGCGCCGCCGTCGCCGCCTTCGACAAGATCAAGCCCACCGCGGTGGCCATCGGCTACAGGCTGCCGGTCCCGAAGTGCTGAGAGGTCCGAGGTCCGTCCGGGCCCTCAGGACGCCTCAGTTCATCATTCCACCGATGGCGACGCCCACCAGGACGGGGGCGAGCACCGCCACCTCGTCGGGCGGGGAGTCGTCTGTGGCGGCGCCGATGATCGGCTGGACCATGGCGGTGTCCGAGGCATTGCCTGCCGCCTCGACCACCGCTTCGAGCGACGGCCGGACCGCGACCATCGCCGCCACGACCTCTTCCCGTGACACCAGGATCTCGCTCAGGCCAAGCACGATCGGTCCGCCCTGTTCGCGACGGGAGGACGGCAGGGCCTTCAGGCTGTTGGGGCCGACCACCAGGCGCACCAACTGGCGATCTCCACGCTCGCGCGGCGCGATCCGTTCGATCTGGTCCCAGGTCAGGGTCCCGCCCAGCGCCCGGCTGTAGACACCCTCGGCGTCGATGCGCAGTTCGACCTCACGCTTCGGGAAGGCGCGCCCGCGCCAGAACAGGTATCCGGCCTGGACCGCGAAGACCGCCGTCACGATCCACAGATAACCCGTCCCCCAGGCCGAGGCGCCCTTGAGGCCGGCGATCAGCGCGGCCAGAGCCGAAACGCCCGTTCCCGTCAGTGTCCCGGCCCGGTCGATCCAGCGCTTCCACAGCGCCTTGCGTCCGGTCAGCCAGACGCCCGGCGCGGGGCGCTCCGCCGCGTCCGGAACCAACGCGAACGCTCCGGCCGCGGCGATCCCCAACACCAGGAAGATGGTCAGCCCCCCGCCGGAGACGACGTGCAGGCCAAGCGAGAGCCCGCCCCACGGCAGGAAGAGCGCGAAGTTGTACGCCGCGTCGCCCGCCAGCGGCGAGATCTTGCCGTCGGTGACCTTGGTCAGGGATTTCAGCTGTTCCAACGGTCGTTCCTCAGAGATCGGCTTCGACGATGTCGGTCGCGCCGCAGGCGTGAGGTCGCGTCGATGTCGGAGTAGGCGCCGGGAAACTCATGCCTTCAATCTAGGCGGGAAGCTTCACGGTGGGCAAGCGGCCCGCCGCCCCTCAGGCCTCCGCCAGCGCGGCGTCCTCCACCAGCCTGACCACGTCGCCCATGATCTCGGTGATCTTGAAATCCTTGGGCGTGTAGATCCGCGCCACGCCCATCTGCTTGAGGATCAGGGCGTCGCCGTCGGGGATGATGCCGCCGGCCACCACCGGGATGTGGCCCAGGCCCTCGGCGCGCATCAGGCGGACCACCTCCTGGACCAGATCCAGGTGCGAGCCCGACAGGATCGACAGCCCCACCACGTGGGCGCGGCCCTCCTTGGCGCGGCGGACGATCTCCTCCGGCGTCGAGCGGATGCCGTCATAGATCACCTCCATGCCGCAGGCGCGGGCGCGGGTGGCGATCTGTTCGGCGCCGTTGGAGTGGCCGTCCAGGCCCGGCTTGCCGACCAGATAGGTCAGGGTGCGGCCCAGCACCTGGGACACCCGCTCGACCTGCGCCTTCACCGCCTCGACGTCCTCGGCCTCGCCGGTCGAGACGACCACGGCCACGCCGGTGGGCCCGCGATACTCACCGAACACCTCGCGCAGCGCCCCAGCCCACTCGCCGGTGGTGACGCCCGCCTTGGCGGCGGAAATCGAGGACTCCATGATATTTCGGCCATCGCGCGCGGCGGCCTTCAGATCGGCCAGGACCGCCTCGACGGCGGCGGGATCGCGAGCCGCCTTCCAGGCCTTCAGCCGCTCGACGACGCCCGCCTCCAGCAGCGGATCGACCGTCTCGATGGCCTTGCCTCCGGCCGCCAGCGGCGAGGCTTCGGTGTCGGTCCAGCGATTGACGCCCACCACGGTCAGGTCGCCGGTCTCGACCGAGCGCACCCGCGCGGCGTTCGACGCCACCAGCTGGGTCTTCATGTAGTCGATGGCGTCGCTGGCCCCGCCCATGTCGTCGATCAGGGCCAGCTGCTCCAGCGCCCCCTTGCTGAGTTCGGCCACCTTGGCCTCCACCACGTGGCTGCCGTCGAACAGGTCCTCGTATTCCAGCAGGTCGGTCTCGTAGGCCAGCACCTGTTGAAGCCGCAGCGACCACTGCTGGTCGAACGGGCGCGGCAAGCCAAGCGCTTCGTTCCAGGCCGGCAGTTGTAGGGCCCGGCAGCGGGCGTCCTTGCTGAGCGTGACGGCCAGGGCCTCGATCAGGATGCGGTAGACGTTGTTCTCGGGCTGCTGCTCGGTCAGGCCCAGGCTGTTGACCTGCACGCCGTAACGGAAGCGCCGGGCCTTCTTGTCCTGCACGCCGTAGCGCTCGAGCAGGATCTGGTCCCACAGGCGGGTGAACGACCGCATCTTGCACAGCTCGGTCACGAACCGCACGCCGGCGTTGACGAAGAAGCTGATGCGCGAGGCGACGATCTCGAAGTCCTCGTCGGGAACCTGGCCGCCGGCCTTGACGGTGTCGAGCACGCTGATGGCCGTGGCCAGGGCGAAGGCCAGCTCCTGCTCCGGCGTCGCCCCCGCCTCCTGCAGGTGGTAGCTGCAAACGTTCATCGGGTTCCACTTGGGAACCTCGCGGTAGCACCAGGCGATCATGTCGCCGATCAGCCGCAGGGACGGCTCCGGCGGGAAGATGTAGGTGCCGCGGCTCAGATATTCCTTGATCAGGTCGTTCTGGGTGGTGCCCTGCAGCAGCCCGCGGTCGGCGCCCTGCTCGTCGGCCAGGGCCACGTACATCGCCAGCAGCCAGGCGGCCGGGGCGTTGATGGTCATCGAGGTGTTGGACTGGTCCAGCGGGATGCCGTCGAACAGGGTCCGCATGTCGCCCAGATGGGCGATCGGCACGCCCACCTTGCCCACCTCGCCCCGCGCCAGGATGTGGTCGGCGTCATAGCCGGTCTGGGTGGGCAGGTCGAAGGCGACGGAAAGACCGGTCTGGCCCTTGGCCAGGTTGGCGCGGTAGAGGGCGTTGGACTTCTCGGCCGTGGAGTGCCCCGCATAGGTGCGGAAGATCCAGGGCGCGTCCGGCGCGTGCTGGAACGGCTTGGCTGACATCCTGCGCTTCCCGTTTATCGTTGTTCTTAATTACCAACGATCATGAACCGGGTTTTGCTGCAACGCAACATCGCAAGGGCGAAGGCGGGGCTCAGAAGGGGCGCTTGCCCGTCACCACCTCGAACCACAGCCGGAAATCGCCGGCCAGGCTGTAGAGCGGGTACTTGAACGTGGCCGGCCGGTTCTTCTCGAACACGAAGTGCCCGACCCAGGCGAAGCCGTAGCCGACGAAGGGCGCGGCGACGAAGAACCGCCAGTCGAGCAGGACGCCGCAGACCAGGGCCGCGATGACCAGGGTCGTGCCGACCACGTGCAGCCGCCGGCTGGTCCGGTTGACGTGTTCGGTCAGGTAGAACGGGTAGAAGGCCGCGAAGGTGCGGTAGCGTTCCCCCGCCTTGGCCGGATGATCATGCGCCGTCATGGCGCCGATGATCCGCCCGACCGGGTTTGGTTGCAAGGGGCGGCGCAAGCTTGGCATAGGCCGTTTGGCCTATCGCGTCGCGCGGAGGATCGGCCGCCTAATGCCCCCTATCAACCAGCCGGGGGGCCGGACCATGATCCACATCGTCACCTCGCAGAACCGACACCTCTACGGCCCGCAGCTGTGGGCCATGCACGAACAGCGGCGCGAGCAGTGCGTCGAGAAGAACGGCTGGGTCGACCTGGTCGTCCTGGAAGGCGGGGAGGTCGACGACTACGACGACGCCCAGGCCATCTACCTGCTGGGCTTCKACGCGGCCATGCGGCTGGAGGTGGGCCTGCGCCTGCATCCCACCGAAGAGCGCTGCATGCTGGCCGACAAGTTCCCCCACCTGATCGCGCCGGACGAGACGCCGAAGAAGGGACCGGCGGTGTGGGAAGCCACGCGGCTGTTCACCACCGAGGCCTATCGCGCCCGCAAGGGCCCGAACCGGGGCCTGCGGGTGTTCGAGGTCTGGGCCGCGGCCATGGAATTGGCCCTGGTCAACGGCGTCGAGCGCTTCGTCGGCATGATCGACATGGCGCTGTATCCCGGGATCCTGAACTCGCCGATCGACACGCGGCTGGTCGGCCTGCCCCGGCCCTACGCGTTCGGCGTGGTGGCCGGTTCCGAGATCGCCCTTTCCGACGCCCTGCTGGACCGGGTGCGCGAGGCGATCGGGGTCGACGGCCCGGTGGGCTACCATGTCGACGAGCTGGACCTGCGCGCGTTCGGCGGCCTGGCGGCCGTCCAGCACCAGGTGATCCGCGCCCAGACCCCGCAGTTCGACCCGGGCTCGCCCCGCGACGAGGCGCTGGCGGCCGAGACCCTGTATCGGCTCAACGACACCAGCCTCCAGGCCCGCCGAATCTGGGCCGAACGCGACGCTGCTCCGCCCGCGGAACGACTCAACGCCTAGCCCCTGCTGCGGCGCCGAAACAATTTTGCCTGGAAATCGCCTCGATCTAGGCGTGTACGTCCGTGCGTTAGCGTCAGCTTGGGGTTAATTAGCTAAACCTCAGCGACCTAACGCCGCGCCTTGCCGCACCGCCGTTCCATGAACGTGTTGGACGTGGCATGGTGCACGGACAACCTTTGGAGGCGAAACTTGAGCGAAGAAACCGAGGGCCGACGCCCGAATCCCGTCGATCTGCACGTTGGCGGCCGCGTCCGGATGCGTCGCAAGCTTTTGGGCGTCAGCCAGGAACAACTGGCCGACTCGCTGGGCCTGACCTTCCAGCAGGTGCAGAAGTACGAGCGCGGCGCCAACCGCGTCAGCGCCTCCAAGCTGTATGAGATCGCCAAGACCCTGCAGGTCCCGGTGTCGTTCTTCTTCGACGGCCTGGCCGACCCGATGGACGGTTCGGACGGCGACGAGATCGGTCAACAGGCCGAGCGCATCGTCCAGGAATTCCTGACCACCCCCGAGGGTCTGGAACTGGCCGAGGTGTTCCCGAAGATCGGCCGCGGCCGCGTGCGCCGTCAGGTCCTGGACCTGGTCCGCGCCATGGCCGAGGAAGCCGCCCGCGCCGAGAACGCCGCCGCCTAAGCGTCGGTAACGACGAAGTAGCCTGTTCGGGCCCCGGCTCCCCCGCCGGGGCCCGATCGCGTTTCAGGGGTCGGCTTGGGGCCTCAGCCGGCCGAGGCGCGCCGCGGGCTGGCCTGCCAGATGCGCTTGGCCGTCTGCAGCGAGGCCGGCGCCAGGCCGCGCAGATCGTGACTGCGCAGGATCTTCAGCCCGAACTCGCGGTCCTTCTGCCAGACCACCTTCACCTCGTGGGCGTAGCCCGACACCAGGTCGACCAGCTGGACGCTGGACGGCGGTATGGCGCTGGACAGCATCTGGATGCGCAGGCCCGTGTCCGACTGATCGCGCACGACGCAGTCCCACGCGAAGGCGCCGCACAGCACCTTGGCGGGGGTTTGCATCGCAGTGCGGGGACCGGCGCGGCGGTCGGCCATCCCGTCGGAACCAAACTTCGACATGCCCCTAACAACGCGCGGCGCCGTTAATCGGTGGTGCAGCGGCAAGGTTTATTTCCCGCTGACCACGCCGCAACCGGCGGTTTTCCCCAGCAAAACGCCGCCCCTCGCATGCCGCCAGGGAACCCTCCGCGAACGCGGTTATTTAGCGAGTAACCCGCTTGGCGCTATGATGGGACCAGGCCGGCGCAGACCGGCCGCCCCGGGGAAACAAAAAGGACCGCCCGATGACCCACGGCGTGGCGCTGTTGGCCGACGTGAACGGCCGCGATCTGATCGTCGCCCTGGCCCGGCCGGGCGACAGCCCCGGCGAGCATCGCGTCCTGCCCGGCTCGACCCCGCTGGAGCTGGAGGCCGGCCTCAAGTCTGTCCTGGCCGAGCTGGAGCCCGACGCCCTGGTCGGCGCGGCGATCGCCGCGGCGGGCCCGGAGATCGACGGCACGGTGATCGTCACCGCCACCGGCCTGAGCCTGTCCCTGACCTGGCTGCGCAGCGTCCTGCGCACGCCCCGGGTCTATCTGGTCAACGACTTCACCGCCTGCGCCATGGGCGCGCCCAAGGTGGCCGAGGCCGACCTGACCGTGATCCATCCCGGCAAGGCCGCCCGCAACGCCGCCATCGCCGTGCTCGGCCCGAACCTCGGCCTGGGCGTGGCGGGCCTGGCCCCCCTGCGCGGCGACGGCTGGCTGGCCGTGCCCAGCGAAGGCGGCCACATGGACTTCTGCCCGGTCGAGGCGCGCGAGGCCCCGGTCTTCTCGGCCGTCCGCGCCCGCCACGGCGAGGTCTCGGCCGAGCGCCTGCTGTCCAAGGAAGGCCTCAGCGACATCCACTGCGCGCTGGTCGGCGACGGGGATCCTCTCGTCGTACCCGAAAATGACAACGTTATCATCGAGTTGGCGCGCGCCGGCGACGCCAAGGCCCGCGAGGCGATCTCGATCTTCAGCGCGCTCCTGGGCGGTTTCGCCGGCGACATGGCCCTGCTGTTCGCGGCCCGCGGCGGGGTGTTCCTGAACAGCCCCCTGCTGGAGACCATCGACAGTCTGCTGGACCGCGAAGCCTTCGCGCGCCGCTACCGGGCCAAGGGGCGGATGAGCTACTACCTGGCCGAGGTGCCGGTGTTCCGCATGCCCGGCCGCCCCGCCCTGCTGGGCCTGTCCAGCCTGTTCACCCCCAGCGACATGCGCTACGGCGCGTCGGAGGTGAAGTTCCTGGATTGCTGAGGGCAGGTCGCCCTAGGTCTCCGCTTCCGTCTTCAGGCTGGCCAGGCCGGCTTCGAAGTCCTTGCCGATMATCTTGTCCATGTCGAGCACCAGGCCCATCAGCTTGAACATGAAGGGGGAGGCGCCTTCCATCGCCCAGGTGACGCGGGTGGCGTCGCCCTCGGGGACCAGGGTGAAGATCGCCTTGTGGTGGGCTTCGAACGGCTTGGTGAAGTCCAGGCTGATGTTCAGCTCGCCGGGGGCGGCCGCCTTGACGATCTCCATCTTCCCCGCCCCGGCCTTGCCGTTGCCGGTCCAGGCGTAGGTCGCGCCCAGGCCGCTGGCCGAGCCGCCATAGGTGCGGGTCAAGGCCGGGTCGAGGTTCTCGTACGGCGACCAGGCGCGCCACTTATGGAAGTCGGCGATCAGGGCGTAGATCTTTTCCGGCGGCGCCTTGATCACGATGGAGCGGGAGACGCGAAAGGTGTTGGGTCGGGTCGTCGCGTAGGCGAGCACGGCGACGATCGCGACGACGACGACGATGGCGATGATCTTGAGCATTGGTTTCCCCTCTTTGCTGGCGGGCGGGACCTTGGCGGCCCCGCCTCATGTTCGGGCTAGGCCTTGGGCGTCGTGGCGATCGACCACGAGAAGCCGTAGGGGTCCTTGAGCTGGCCGTAGCGGTCGCCCCAGAACATCAGCTGCACCGGCAGGGACACCGTGCAGCCGGCGGCCACGGCGCGCTCGAACCACGCGTCCACGTCGTCGACCTGGAGGTGCAGGTTGAAGGCGCCCGGCTTCTCCGGCGGATAGCCGTGCTCAGGATAGAAGTCGCTGAGCATCAGGGAATTGCCGTTGATCAGCAGATGGATGTGCATCGTCCGGCCCTTTTCGTCCGGCGGGATGCTGTAGAGCTCCTCGGCGCCGAAGGCCTTGGCGTAGAACGCGGCCGCCTCGGTGGCGGTCGCGTTGCTGGGCGACAGATAGGGCACGATGCCGCCGGAAACGGGCGGCAGCTTGGGCGGCGGTTGCTGGGCGTCGGTCATGGTCGTTCCTCTCCGATCTGGGGTCAGGGCTGAAGATCGACGGCGGCCTTGAAGCTGCCGTCCATCAGGAAGGGCACGGACTCGTGCTGGTGGACGATCTTCCAGGCGCCGCTCAGTTTGCGCAGGCCCAGGGTGCAGCGGAACCAGAGGTCCGGGGTCTCGCCGCCCGTCTTGGTTCCGGTCATGTGGGCCAGGCCGTGGGCGAAGGCGACGTCGCCGGACGCGGCGATCACCAGGTCCCGGAAAGCGTAGCCGATGGGGCTGGACCAGGTGTCGAACCAGGCCGCCAGCCCCTCGCCGCCGTCGTCGGGCGCCGCCAGCGGCGGGGCCAGGGAATAGACGACCAGGCCCTTGTCCCCGCAGGCCGCGACGGCCTCGGCGTCCTTGTCGTGCAGGCCTTGCGTCCAGGCGTCGATCAGGCGGCGGATCGCGACCTCTTCGGCGGCGTCGGTCATGGCGGTCTCCGTTCGGTTCAGCCAGAGGACGAACGCCGCGTCGCCCTCCCGACACCGGCCCGGAAACTTTCTAGCCGGCGCTTTCCTTCAGCAGCCGGTCCAGGTGCAGGCGGATGTGGGCGGCCTCGGCGGCGGTGTTGGCCAAGGCGATGGCCTGGTCGAAGGCGACCTTGGCCTCGTCCCGCCGTCCCAGCTGGAACAGCAGCCCGCCCCGCAGGCCGAAGAAGTGGAAATAGCCCGACAGCTTGGGGGCCAGGGGCTCGATCATCTCCAGGGCCGCCTCGGGTCCGGCCACCTTCGACACCGCCACGGCGCGGTTCAGGGTGACCACCGGCGACGGGGCCAGCTGCTCCAGGTCGCCGTACAGCAGGTCGATCCGCGCCCAGTTGGTGTCCTCGGCCCGCTCGACCCGGTCGTGCTCGGCGGCGATGGCGGCCTGGACCAGATAGGGCCCGGGTCGGCGGTGGCGGACGGCCTTGTCGATCAGGGCCAGGCCCTCGGCGATCATCCGCTGGTTCCACAAACTCCGGTCCTGCTCCTCCAGCAACACCACCGCCCCGTCGGCGTCGAACCGGGCCGGAGCGCGGGCGTGCTGCAGCAGGAGCAGGGCGGTCAGGCCCATGATCTCCGGCTCGCCGGGGAACAGCCGCAGCAGCAGCCGCGCCAGACGGATGGCCTCGCCGCACAGCGAGCCGCGCGTCAGCAGCTCCTTGCCGCCGGCCGAATAGCCCTCGTTGAAGACCAGGTAGACCATGGCCGCCACGGTGCTCAGGCGCTGCTCGCGCTCCTCCAGGCCCGGCGCGCCGAACGGCACGTCGGCCGCCCCGATCTTGGCCTTGGCCCGGGTGATCCGCTGCTCCATCGCCGATTCGCCCACCAGGAAGGCGCGGGCGATCTGCTTGACCGACAGGCCCGAGACGATGCGCAGGGCCACGGCCACCTGCTGGGTCGCCGGCAGGTCGGGATGGCAGCAGATGAACAGCAGCCGCAGCACGTCGTCGCGATAGTGCTCGCCGTCCAGCCGGTCGACCAGGGCGGCCTCGGCGTCCTCGAGGTCCGAGATCAGCTCCTCGGCCGGCAGCGGCGCCGACTTGCTCTGCTTGCGCACCCCGTCCAGGGCGGCGTTGCGGCCGACCAGGATCAGCCAGGCCGTCGGGTCGCGCGGCGGACCGTTCTTGGGCCAGGCCTTCAGCGCCCGCAGGCAGGCGTCCTGGAAGGCCTCCTCGGCGGTGTCCAAGTCGCGGAAATAGCGCAGCAGGGCGGCCACCGCCTGGGGCCGGGCCGCCGTCAGGGCCGCGTCGATCCAGGCCGCGTCGATATTGGCGATGGTCATGCCTCAGCCCCTCGTATGGACGGCCCGCCTGGGGCGCGCCTCGCCCAGGCCGCCGGGACGATAGACGGCCAGCGGGCGGATTTCATAGGCGCCCCGGTCGGGATTGGCCACGGCCAGGTCGCGGGCCACCGCGATCGCCCCGTCCAGGTCGCCGCAATCGACCACGTAGAAGCCCAGCAACTGCTCCTTGGTCTCGGCGAACGGACCGTCGATCACCAGGTGCTCGCGCGCCTCGGCCAGCCGCCCCTTGCGCAGGGTGACGGCGGCCGTGGTCGGCAGCAGGCGGGCCACCGCGCCCAGGCGGTCCAGAGCGGCCAGGCCGGCCTCGACCGTCCCCAGCCGCGCCATGACCACGGCGTCCTCCGCCGGCGTCCAGGCCCCGACCACGTCCTCGGAATTGTAGCAAAGAATGGCATAGAGCATCGGCTGCGCACCTTGTCGTAGCCAGGACGATCAGGACCTCGGCAATCCGACAGCGCGGCCAGGAAAAATAAGGCTCCCCCGTTTCCGCCACGGTCAAGGAGCCCTATTTTCGCCCAGGCGTTCCTTGATCGTCGGACCGCCGACACAAAACCATAAATGGAAAACGGCAAAGGGGAGGAGGCGCTCGCAAGCCAGGAGCCGTACGCGTGACTTTGTGGATTTCGACGTTCATCATCGTGTTCCTGCTCGGCATGCTGGCCTGGCCGAGCCTCGCCCCCCGAATCGACTCGCTACGCCGCAAGCGGCGTGGGGTTCGGCGGCGGTATTTCCAGGATTGAGGGCTAGTCGCCTGGATGCGTCCGGCGTTGGCAGCGGACCGACCGGCATGAACGCAAAGAGCCGCTAACTTGCGATCGACCTAAATACGGCGGTCGTTGCCCAACGCTCTTCTATTAGCGCGATCTTCCGCAGGGGAGAGGAACACACCGTCAGGGCCGGGTATAGCTCCCATAGCCCGCGCCCTTTGGTCCAGGATGTCCAAACGTCTGTCGAGCTCCCGCGCAGCAACGTCGATCTCATGGTCAATGTGATTTCTGTCTCGCTGAGAGCGGGGCCGCTTGGCCCGGAAGCGAGTCTGAAACCTGCGGAACTGATTCTGTACCTCTATGATCGTATCAACCAGCGAGGGCGAAATTGTCTGAGCTGGCGAAATAGCGTCTGCAGCTCGTTGGCAAACGTCGAACTGACTGGCGAAATACTCCGAGACATGCCCGCGCGCGATGTGGAGGCCGTCCCTCTCCAGCTTGAGCACGTGCCGAGTGAACCTTACCGGCACATGGGCGAGGTTGCGCACCGCGATCATTTCATCGCGAGCCCTATCGGCGCTTACGCGCTCGTGGTGTCGCCCCGCCAACCAGGCTGTTCCGAAAATCGCGCAGACTGAACCAACCGCTTGGGCCCATCCGGAGAGATAGTCGAAATCATCGAGCCATCTCGTGAGGTCCCACCAATATCCGATGGTGCACGCCACCGCGGCTATCGCGACACCCGCGAGAGCTCCACTCCAGCCAGGAACCGTGTTCGACATTTCCGCCCTCTTCCCCTGTTCATGCTCTGGGGAGCCGCAGGATGGAGTGCACAACAGTCAAAGGCGAGATCAACTCGACGGACTATCGGCAGGATTTGACGGATAGGTCCAACGGACTCATCGGCAAACGCCGATAAAGGCAACAAAGCAACGTCCTGTAGGAAATCCGAGGTGGTGGCTGGGGGCGGGATCGAACCGCCGACCTGTGGGTTATGAATCCACCGCTCTAACCATCTGAGCTACCCAGCCGCACGAAGCGGAGGCGGGCTTATAAGCGCAAAGCGGGGGCGGCTTCAAGTCCGTCCGAGCATCAGATTTAGCACCGCGTCGAGACGTCGCTTCAGGCTTTCCGGACCGTAGTCGCCCAGGACCTTGGCGCGGGCCGCCGCCCCCAGGGCCACGGCCTTTTCCGGGGCGGCGATCAGGCCGGCCAGGGCCCCCGCCAGGGCGGCCGGGTCGCCGGGCGGGACCAGGACGCCGTCGACGCCTTCGCCGATCATCTCCACGGGCCCGGGAATCGCGCTGGCCGCCACCGGCAGGCCGGCGGCCATGGCCTCCAGCAGCACCAGCGGGAAGCCCTCCTGGTACGAGGGGAAGGCGAAGACGTCGCCGGTGGCCAGGAAGGCGGGGGCGTCGCGCCAGCCGACCAGCCGCACGCGCTCTCCCAGGCCGTGCTGGGCGATCAGCCCCTCCAGCTTGGCCCGCTCGTCGCCCTCGCCGGCGATCTCGCAGACGAAGTTCTGGTTCTGGTCGCGCAGCAGCGCCAGGGCGGCGATCAGCACGTCGAAGCCCTTCTTGGGATGCAGCCGGCCGGCGGCGACGATGCGCGGCGCGCAGATCCCGTCGCGGAAGGGCGTGGCCAGGACGGCGGGCGGCTTCACGGCGTTGGGCACGAAGTGCACGCGCTCGGCCGGCGCGCCGCGCTCGACCGCCAGCTCGGCCAGGTGCCGGCCGACGCAGACATAGTGGGTGCGCGTGGTCTCGATATCGAAGGCCGGCTTGTGCACGCAGATCGCCAGCACGGTCTTCGGCGGCGCGACCTTGGCCATCAGGCGGGCCGGACGCTGGCCGTGGCTGAGGATCAGGTCCGGCGCCGTGGCCCGGACCAGCCTGCGGGCCGCGCCCACCGTGATCGGGTCCCAGTCGGTATAGGCCGGCAGGGTCGCCAGGGGCGGAACGCGTCCGGCCTGCTGGACCGCGACCTTGCCGCCGGCCCGCACCACGCCCGTCGCCGTGCCGCCATGCGCGGCGGCGTAGGCCTCGAGGATCGGCTGGTAGTCGAGGAACACCTGCTCCAGGCCGCCCAGGCCCTTGCCCAACATGGCGTGCAGGATGGCGGTCAAGGCGGGCTCCCCAGGGACGCCAGCGGCTGGCGAGGCCGGACCTTCGTCGGGCGAAGACGGGAAGTCAACGCGCCGCCGGGATGACAGCTGTCAAACGATCTGGATGACAACGGCGCGTCACGATGACAACGTAGTCACCTGACCAATCGTCGTCCCCTCGCCCCTCTCGTCAGGACAGTTTCATGCGTCTTCGCCATCTCGCCCTCGCCGCGCTGGTCCTGTCGGCGTGCGCGCCCGCCACCACGACCCAGGCCCAGCCCAATCCGCCCGTCGAGACCGGCCCGCCCAACGCGCCGGACCAGAAGCCGGCCTTCTCGCAGCAGACCCGCGCGCCCGAGGAGAAGCTGGGCGTGGCCTATCATGTCGAGACCCTGGCCACGGGCCTGGACCACCCCTGGGGCCTGGCCTTCCTGCCCGACGGCTCCAAGCTGGTCACCGAGCGCGCCGGCCGGCTGCGCATCCTCGGGACCGACGGCAAGCTGTCGCCCGCCGTCGCGGGCCTGCCGGCGGTGTTCGCCGAGGGCCAGGGCGGCCTGTTCGACGTGGCGCTGGACCCCGACTACGCCAAGAGCGGCCTGATCTACTGGACCTATGCCGAGCCCCGCGAGGGCGGCAACGGCACCACCGCCGCGCGCGGCAAGCTGGTGCTGGGCGCGCAGCCGAAGCTGGAGGACGTCCAGGTGATCTGGCGGCAGATGCCGACCATGGATTCGCCCCTGCACTTCGGCGGCCGCCTGGCCTTCGCCCGCGACGGGGCGCTGTTCATCACCACGGGCGAGCGCTCGATCATCCCGGGCCGCATGCAGGCCCAGAAGCTGGACGCGGCCCTGGGCAAGGTGATCCGCATCCGCCCGGACGGCTCGATCCCCGCCGACAACCCCTATGTCGGCAACCCGCAGGCCAAGCCCGAGATCTGGTCCAAGGGTCACCGCAACCTGCAGGGCGCGACGATCAATCCGTGGACCGGCGAACTGTGGACCGTCGAGCACGGCGCCAAGGGCGGCGACGAGATCAACACCCCCAAGGCCGGCAAGGACTACGGCTGGCCGACCATCACCTATGGCGAGGACTATTCGGGCAAGCCGATMGGCGACGGCATCACCCAGCACGAGGGCATGGAGCAGCCGATCTACTACTGGGACCCGGTGATCGCCCCGTCGGGCATGGCCTTCTACAACGGCGGCCTGTTCCCGGCCTGGAAGGGCAGCCTGTTCGTTGGCGGGCTCAAGGGCTACCTGGTGCGGCTGACGCTGAAGGACCACCAGGTGGTCGGCGAGGAGCGCCTGCTGTCGGAGCTGAACTTCCGCATCCGCGACGTGGTCGTGGGGCCGGACGGGGCGCTGTACCTAGTGACCGACGAGGACGATGGGCGGGTGTTGAAGGTGGTTCCGAAGGGCTAGAGCGGCGAACACTTGCCCCCTACGGACCGCTTCGCGGTCGTCTTCMCCCACAGGGGGAAGATGCGCGTCCTCCGCCCCCTATGGGGGCGGACAGACGGCGAAGCCGTCAGGTGGGGGCAAGTGCGTGAGCCACCGCCCTACTTCGGCTTGCCCTTCCTCGCCTCCCAGAGCGTCGCCGCCAGCGACGGCTTGCCCTTCAGCAACGTCGCCGCCGCCATGCCGGCCAGGAACGAGGCGGTGGGATGCTCCTGCATCATCGCCAGCACGCGCTTGTCCAACGGCGGCTGGCGCGTGCGGGCCAGGTGCCGCTTGTGCAGCAGCGACCAGACCGTGACCACCACCGAGGCCGTGATCGCCACGATCGCATAGGACCAGGCCGAACCGACCCACTGGGCCAGGAAGGCGAACACCGCCATCGCTCCCGCCACCGCGGCGATCGCCGCCGCCATGATCAGACCCGCCCCCGCCATCAACCGCGAGATCAGCCTGTCG
This sequence comes from Caulobacter sp. 05T431, assembly GCF_056665975.1. Taxonomy (NCBI): domain Bacteria; kingdom Pseudomonadati; phylum Pseudomonadota; class Alphaproteobacteria; order Caulobacterales; family Caulobacteraceae; genus Caulobacter; species Caulobacter sp. 05T431. The sequence continues at coordinate 180,922 of NZ_JBFTKU010000006.1, forward strand.
ATGAAATCGTCCAGCATCGCGCCCTCCTGAAAAGCCAAGATTGCAACGCGCGAAGCGGGAGTTGGTGGCAGGACTTGAGACAGGACTGGGGTTTGGGCCCTACGCCGTCAGGCGCGCGGCGACCTCTTCGCCGATCGCCAGCGAGCTGGTCAGGCCCGGGCTCTCGATGCCGAACAGGGCCATCAGCCCGTCCAGCCCGTGGGTCTCGGCGCCGCTCAGCAGGAAGTCGGGCTGGGGCTCGTCCGGCCCGTGGATCTTGGGCCGCACCCCGGCGTAGTCGGGGACCAGCAACTCCTCCGGCACGTCCGGCCAGAACTTGCGGATATAGGCGGCGAAGGCGGCGCGACGGCCCTCGTCGACCGAATAGTCAGGGGCCGGGACATATTCCAGGTCCGGCCCGAACACCGCCTGGCCGCCCAGGTCGTTGCGGTAGTGGGTGCCCAGGGCCCCGTGGATCGGCGGCGGATAGATCAGGCGCTGGAACGGCGCCTTGGCCGCCAGCCGGAAATAGACGCCTTTTCCGTAGTGGGCCTTGGGAATCTGGTCGGCGGGGAAGCCTTCGATCGTCGCGGCCACGGCCTGCGACGAAAGTCCCGGCGCGGTGACCAGCAGGCGGCAGGTCAGACTCGCCGTCTCGGCCCCGCCGATCCGCACCGTGAAGCCGCCGCCGGCCAGGGGCGTCGCGCCCTCGAACGGCGTGTTGACCACCACCGCCCCGCCGGCCGCCTCGATCTCGCCCTGCAGGGCCAGCATGTAGTCGTGGCTGGCGAAGACGCCGCTCTCGGGCGACAGCAGGGCGGTGTGGGCGTTGAGGCCGGGCTCCAGCGCCCGCGCCTGGGCGCCGGTCAGGTGCTCCATGCCCTCGACGTCGTTGTCGAGCGCCTGCTGGAAGATCGCCTCCAGCTGGGGGATCTCGCCCTCGTTGGTGGCCACCACCAGCTTGCCGCACTTCTTGTAGTCGATGTGATGCCTGTCGAGGAACGCGTAGAGCAACCGCCGCCCCTGGACGCAGAACCGCGCCTTCAGCGAGCCGGTCGGATAGTAGAGCCCGCCGTGGATCACCTCGGAATTGCGCGACGACACGCCCTGGCCGATGTGCCCCTCGGCTTCCAGCACCGCCACGACCAGGCCCCGTTGGGACAGGGCGTAGCCGCAGGCCAGGCCCACGGCGCCGGCGCCGACCACGACGGCGTCGAAATCGAACTCTTGGGTCATTCCGAGATCACCAGCCGCCGCTTCACTCGCGCGATGCGTCCAAGCGCTGCTTCAGCCCCGCGCGGAGTTCGGCGAAGAAGCCCTCGGCCTCGACGCCCCCTCGCGGGTCGCCCTCGGCCTCCAGCCTCGTCACCAAGGCTTCCAGTTTGTCGTCGCCGCCCATGATCTCGACGGCCCGCCGGTAGTTCAGATCGGCCAGCTCGGCCGCCACCGCCTCGTCCAGCGACGCGAACTCGCCCCGCGCCACGCGCTCGCCGAGATCGAAGGCGTCCTCGGGCCTGAGCGTCACCATGACGGGCTTGGATGAAGCCGGCTTGTTCATGCGGTCAGCCTAGCACGGCCGCCGCGACGCGCCAGAGGCGGCGGCCGCCCCCGCCTCGACCTTCATTGCCCTTTTTCGAGAGCTGTGAAACCCTTGCTCGACAAGGTTGAGGGCGCGCCGTCGTCACGCGTCGGCGCCTCAGGGAAGGGCCATCATGAACTTCGGCGCAGCGCTCGACGTCGCGGTCGGACTGATCTTCGTCTATCTGCTGGTCAGCCTGTTCGTCACGGCGCTCAACGAATACATCTCCAGCTTCCTCAACAAACGCAGCGAGTACCTGCTGTCGCGGGTGCAGAGCCTGCTGGGCGGCGACGGCTCGGAGAAGAAGACCGGCGAGTGGTCGCCCGAGATGTGCTCGGTATGGAACCACCCGCTGATCAGCGCCCTCAAGTCGCACCAGACCGCCGAGGACCACTGCACCAAGCGCGGGGCGTTGCTGAAGAACGCGCCGTCCTACATCCCCGGCAAGACCTTCGCCGTGGCCCTGACCGAGACGCTGAAGCCGTCGGACACCGCCCATCTCAGCTTCACCCAGCTGAAGACCGCCGTCGCCGGCATCGAGAACAACGACGCCCTCAAGAACGCCCTGCTGCCGATGCTCGACGAGGCCGAGGGCAAGGTCGAGAAGTTCCAGACCAACGTGGCCACCTGGTTCGACGGGGCCATGGACCGCACCAGCGGCGCCTATAAGCGCTGGATCCATCGCCTGACGTTCTGGGCGGGATTCGCGGTGGCCATCGCCTTCAACGTCAATTCGCTGCAGCTGATCGACAACCTGTGGCGCGACCCCGTGGCCAGGGCCGGGCTGGTGGCCCAGGCCTCGCAGTCGGCCAAGGACGCCGAGACCGCCCAGGCCTTGCAGAACAGGCTGGCGGCGCAACAGGCCGAGGCGGCGCCGGGCGCGTCGGACCCGGGCGCCGACGCCTCCGCTGTCGATCCCACCGCCGATCCCGCCTCCGGCGCCGCGGCCGAATGCGCCTGCGACAAGGATCAGAGCGCCGCCGACATCGGCCAGAAGCTGGCCCTGCCGATCGGCTGGACCCACGAGGCGATCTGCGACCTCTGGACCGACCCCCGCGCCAGGCCCACGCCCGGCCAGCTGCAACAGCGGCCGCAGGACTGGAGCAAGAGCTGCAAGGCGCTCAAGCGCGACAGCTGGGGCGTCACGGTGAAGATCTTCCTCAGCCTGCTGGGCCTGGCGATCACCGGCCTGGCCGTCTCGCTGGGCTCGCCGTTCTGGTTCGGCACCCTGCAGTCGGTGACCAACATCCGCGCCACCGGCATCAAGCCGGACCGCGCGGACGGAACGGCGCAGAAGTAGCCGTTTCTCTTTTCGCTCGTCATCCCGGGCCTTGTGCCCGGGACCCCTGGTTCAGCTCGCACGTGAGGCGCAAGCGAACCGCCAGCGGTTCGCCCCTCCCGCACCTGCGGCGGACAGAGGGGTCCCGGGCACAAGGCCCGGGATGACGACTGGAAGGAAGGCGCGAGGCCGGTGTCCCCCTACCCCTCCCACTGGCTCCACAGCGTCGCCGCTTCGGCCTTGGCCTTGACCACCGAGGCGTCCTTGACGTGGCCGTAGCCGCGGATGTCCTGCGGGACCGCCGCGATGCGGGCCGCCAGGGGCAGGCGCTCGGCGGTCAGGCCGCCGGCCAGGCGATCGAGGGTCACCTCGTAGTCGGCGATCAGGCCGCGCTCCATGCGGCGCTCCTCGGTGGCGCCGAACACGTCCAGCGGACCGCCGCGCAGGCCCTTCATCTTCGCCATGATCGGGAAGGCGTAGTCCAGCATCCAGCCGCCGAAGGCCATCTTGCGCGGCGTGCCGTCCTTGTTCTTGGCGCCGATGATCGGCGGGGCCAGCCAGACCTTAGCCTTGCCGCCCTTGAAGGTCCCGGCCAGCTCGGCCTTGAAGCGGCCGTCGGTATAGAGGCGGGCGACCTMGTACTCGTCCTTGTAGGCCATCAGCTTGTAGAGGTTCACGGCCGCCGCGCGGGTCAGGGCCTCGCCGCCGCCGTTCGCCGCTTCCGCCGCCGCGACCTTCTCGATCTTGGCCAGGTAGCGCTTGGCGTAGGCCTCGTTTTGATAGGCCGTCAGATCGGCCGCCCGCTTGGCGATCAGTTCGTCCAGCGGCATCGTCTCCGGCGTCGGCACGTCGGCGTCGCGCGGCCCCATCGATGACGGATCGTGAGCGACCTTCCGGCCCAGTTCGAAGGCGGCGAGGTTGGCGTCGTAGTCCACGCCGTTCAGCTTGATGGCGCGGTAGATGGCGCGGCTGGAGACCGGGATCACCCCGTGCTGCCAGGCGAAGCCGACCATGATCATGTTGGCGAAGATGGCGTCGCCGAACTGGGTCTCGGCCAGGTGCTGGGCCGGGCAGGCGTCGAAGGCCTTGGTCGCGCCCTTGATCCGCCGGGCCATGGCCCCGCTGTCGAAGCGGATGTCGCGGCTGGTGACGAAGTCGGCCGTGKGGGCGAAGTCGCTGTTGCCGAAGGCGGCGGTGCGGTCCTTGGCGTAGAGCGACAGGCCTTCCGGGGAGGCGGCCACCAGCATGTCGCAGGCGATCAGCACGTCGGCGCTGGCGGCGGGCACGCGGCCGCCGACCACCGTCTCCTCGGTCTCGCCGATCTTGACGTGGCTGAACACCGAGCCGCCCTTCTGGGCCAGGCCGGTCATGTCGACCACGCTGCCGGCCCGACCGTCCACGTGGGCGGCCATGGCCAGGATCGAGGCCACGGTCGTCACGCCCGTGCCGCCCACGCCCGTGAAGATGATCCGGCGCACGCCGTGGAAGTCGTCGAACACCGGCAGGGGCGTGGAATCGGCCGTCAGGGCCGGGGCCTTCTTGGCCTGGGCGCCCTCGGCCCCTTCCAGGGTGATGAACGACGGGCAGAAGCCGTCGACGCAGCTGTAGTCCTGATTGCAGGTCGACTGGTTGATCTTGCGCTTGCGGCCGAACTCGGTGTTCAGCGGCTCCACCGACACGCAGTTGGACTTGATCGAGCAGTCGCCGCAGCCCTCGCAGACCAGCGGGTTGATGAACACCCGCTTAGTGGCCTTGGCCATGGTCCCGCGCTTGCGGCGGCGGCGCTTCTCGGTGGCGCAGGTCTGGTCGTACAGGAGCACCGTCGTGCCGGCCGTGTCGCGCAGCATCTTCTGCACGGTCATCAGTTCGGACCGCGGGAAGACCTCGACGCCGGGGGCCAGGTCGGTGACGCCCTGGTAGCGCTCCAGCTCGTCGACCACGATCACCGTCCTGGCCACGCCTTCGCTGGCCAGCTGGCGGGTGATCTGGGCGGGGGTGAAGCCGCTCTCGGCGCGCTGGCCGCCGGTCATGGCCACGGCGTCGTTGAACAGCAGCTTGTAGGTGATGTTGGCCCCGGCCGCGATCGCCGCTCGGATCGCCAGCGAGCCGGAGTGGTTGTAGGTGCCGTCGCCCAGGTTCTGGAAGACGTGCTTCTCGGTGGTGAACGGCGCGGCGCCCACCCAGGTCAGACCCTCGCCGCCCATGTGGGTGTTCAGGTCGGTCATCGGGTCGTTGAACCCGGCCATGTAGTGGCAGCCGATGCCGGCCAGGGCGCGGCTGCCCTCGGGCAGCTTGGTCGAGGTGTTGTGCGGGCAGCCCGAGCAGAAGAACGGCTTGCGGGCCTGGTCGGCGGCCAGGCTGACGGCGGCGACGCCGGCGGCCGAGACGCGGTTCAGATAGGCCTGGGCCCGCTCCATGTGCGGGCCGTCCGGCAGGCGGTCGTAGATGGCCAGGGCGATCTCGGCCACCGACAGCGAGCCCAGCTCCGACAGCAGCGGCGCGCCCTTTTCGTCGACCTTGCCGATGATGCGGGGGCGGGCCTGGGCGGGCAGGTCGTAGAGCGCGGCGCGCGCCTGGGGCTCGATCAGGCCGCGCTTGTGCTCGATGACCATCAGGGTCTCGAGGCCGGCGGCGAAGGCGCGCAGGCCCAGCGGCTCGAGAGGCCACGGCATGCCGACCTTGTAGATCGACACGCCCAGGTCCGAGGCCTCCTCCAGGGTCATGCCCATGGCGGTGAAGGCTTCCAGCACGTCCTTGTAGGCCTGGCCCTGGCAGACGATGCCCAGCCGCGCCTTGCCGACGCGCACGTGGTGGGCGCCCAGCACCACCCGGTCTACGCCGTTGGCGCGGGCGAAGGCCAGGGCGGCGGGGATCTTGTGCAGGCGGAGCCGGCGCTCCTTCTCCATCGGCTGATCCTTCAGCCGGATGCCCAGGCCGCCGGGCGGCATGGGGAATTCGGGGACCACCAGCTTGTGGCGGTCCAGCGAGACGTCGATGGTCACGCCCGAGTCCATGGTGTCGGCCAGGGCGATCATGCCCGTCCACAGGCCCGAGAACCGCGACATCGAAATGCCCAGCAGGCCGTAGTCGAGCACCTCCTGCACGTCGGCCGGCGACAGCACCGGCATCTCGAAGTCCTGGAAGGCGAACTCCGACTGCGACGGCAGGGTCGAGCTCTTGCAGCCGTGGTCGTCGCCGGCCACGGCCAGCACGCCGCCCGTCGGGAAGCTGCCGGCGAAATTGGCGTGCTTGAACACGTCGCCGGTGCGGTCCACGCCCGGGGCCTTGCCGTACCACATGCCGAAGACGCCGTCGTGAGTCGCGCCCGGGAACAGGTTGGCCTGCTGGCTGCCCCAGACGGCGGTGGCGGCCAGGTCCTCGTTCAGGCCTTCCTTGAAGACCACGTCGTGGGCGGTGAGCAGCTTGGACATCCGCGCCGCCTGCTGGTCCAGCCCGCCCAGGGGCGAGCCGCGATAGCCGGAAAGGAAGCCCGCGGTGTTCAGCCCGGCCCGGGTGTCCAGGCGCTTTCGGTCGAGGAGGACCCGGATGAGCGCCTGCACGCCGGTGATGAACGCACGACCATCTTCGAGCAGATATTTGTCGTCGAGCGTGATTTCCGAGTGCCGCATAGCAAAAATTTTCCTCCGGGGTCTTCCTGCCCGCTCAGCAATATCTTATAGAAGCGGGGAAATTGTTTGCCCAAGGTTTGCCCGACTCAAGGCCGCTTTGCGCAAGATCAACGCGTCAATCACCCTCTGGGGGGAGGAATTCTTGTCCGAACAACTCGACGCCGTGGATGCCAAGATCCTCGATCTCATCCAACACGACGCCGGTCTGTCCGTTGCGGAGATCGCTGAACGAGTCGGCCTGTCGTCCAGCCCGTGCTGGCGGCGCATCAAAAGGCTGGAGGACGCGGGCGTCATCCAGCGCCGCGTGACCATCCTGGACCGCGAGAAGCTGGGCCTGGGCTTCGAGGTCTATTGCACCGCCAAGCTGTCGCTGCCGACCAAGGAAAACCTTGAGGTCTTCGAGCAGGCCGTGGGCAAGTGGGCAGAGGTTGTGCAGTGCGCCACCGTGACCGGCGCGGCCGACTACGAGCTGCGCATCGTCACCCGCGACATGCGCGCCTTCGATGAATTCCTGCGCGACAAGCTGCTGTCGCTGGGCCTGGTGTCGAACATCGAGAGCCGGATCGTCATCCGCGGGGTCAAGAACTCCACGGCCGTGCCGCTGGGTCTGGTCAGTCCGTATGTGAGCCCGCTKAGCTGACATCGGTGAACGAGGAGGACCTTCGGGAAATCCGACGGCAAGTCACAGCTTTCCTCAACGGCGAGGCGCGACCGGTCGAAACGGCGGTCGCGCTCTTTGGCTATCACGACGATTCCATCGAGCCCGCGGCGTTGCGCGACGCGCTGCTGGCCTTCGTCGCCGTCGCGAGCGAGACGGACGCCATCCCCCTCGGCGACCGACGCGCGCTTTGGCATCCGGACGTGCGCGAGGCGGAAGACCGCAAGCATGATGCGGCCCAGGCCTGGGCCCATCCGATCGTTGAACAAGCGTGCCTCCAGATCGTCGCGGCGACCGAGGCCGAGGCCTCCCTCTAAGATTCCGCCTTCTTACGGCGCCGCGCCCCACCGAAAGGTCGAGCGCGGCGTTTTTCGTTTCGGCCTGGTCCAAGCGAATTAGCATTGACTAATGCATTAGCCTTTACTAATTGATCAGCCATGATCGAAGCCGCCCCCATCGACAGCGTCATGCGCGCCCTGGCCGACCCCACGCGGCGGGCGGTCTTCGAGCGCATCGCGCGGTCCGACGAGATCACCGTGGCCGAACTGACCCGGCATGCCGGCGTCAGCCAGGGCGCGGTGTCCCAGCACCTGAAGTCGCTGAAGACCGCCGGCCTGGTCGCCGACCGATCCGAGGGCCGCAACGTCTTCTACCGCGCCCAGCCCGAGGGCCTGACGCCCTTGGTCGACTGGATGTCCCACTACGGCGTGTTCTGGCGCGACCGGTTCGCCGACCTGCGCAACCTTCTCCAGGAGATCGACCCATGAGCGATGCGGCCCTCCAGACCCGGCCTGACACCCACGAGATCGTCGTCGACGAGGTCTTCCCGCACGCGCCCTCCACCGTCTGGAAGGCCCTGACCAACGGCGCCCTGATGGCCCGATGGCTGATGGCGCCGACCGGGTTCGAGCCCGTCGAGGGGTGTCGCTTCACCTTCCAGACCACGCCGGGCGGGTCCTGGGACGGGGTGATCCACTGCCAGGTGCTGGAGGCGGTCGAGAACCGGCGCCTGGTCTATGGCTGGAAGGGCGGCCACGCGGCCAACACCGGCTACGGCGCGCCGCTGGAGACCGTGGTCACCTGGACCCTGACGGCCAGCGAGGCCGGCACGCGCGTGCGTCTGGTCCATTCCGGCTTCGTCCTTCCGCGCAACCAGAGCGCCTTCGACGGCATGAGCAAGGGCTGGCAGGTGGTGATGGAGCGCCTGGAGACCTGCACGGCCGAACAGGACGAGACCCAGCACTAGGGTCGCCCTCCCCTACCCCAATCCGACAACCAGGAGACTTCGATGAGCGACCCCTTCACGGGCGGCTGCGCGTGCGGCGCCGTGCGCTATTCCATCGTCGGCGAGCCGATGGTGCAGGCCGACTGCCAGTGCCGCACCTGCCAGCGCGTCAGCGGCACGGGCCACGGCTCGTACCTGACCTTCAAGGACGCGACCGTCACCCTGCAGGGCGAGGCCCGGCGCTGGGAGGCCGTGGGCGACCTGGGCACGGTGAAGGCCCACGCCTTCTGCCCCGCTTGCGGATCCCCGGTCTATCTGGCCTTCCCGGCCATGGCCGACCTGTTCACGATCCACGCCGCCAGCCTGGACGATCCTGAGCGCTACGCCCCGGCCATGACCTTCTTCACCGCCAGCGGCTTTGCCTGGGATCCGGTGCCGTCCGGCCACCAGGCCTTCGAGGGCATGCCGACGGGCTAGGCGGCGAGCGCCGCGACTCCCCCGTTTTCTTCTAGAGGCAAGCGCCTCTTCCCTTCTACAGTAAGGGCTCCATCGCTTCGGAGCCTTCCCATGATCGACCTCGTCATCGACCAGCGCCGCAAGGACCTCGGCGGCTTCGAGGTCGGGCGCGTGCTGCCGTTCCACAGCCGTCGGATGGTGGGGCCCTTCACCTTCTTCGACCACATGGGGCCGGTCGAGTTCGAGCCGGGCTTCCCGCGCAATGTCGACGTGCGCCCGCACCCGCACATCGGGCTGTCGACCCTGACCTACCTGTTCGAGGGCGAGATCACCCACAAGGACAGCGTCGGCTCCGACATCGCCATCCGTCCGGGCGAGGTCAACTGGATGACGGCCGGCAGCGGCATCACCCACTCCGAGCGCTTCGAGACCCTGCGCGAGTTCGGCGGCCCGATGCACGGCATCCAGGCCTGGGTGGCCCTGCCCGACGGCCAGGAGGAGATCGCTCCCCGCTTCTCGCACCACCCGCGCGACGAGATGCCGGTCTATGAGGAGGGCGGCCTGAAGGCCGCCCTGGTGGCGGGCAAGGCGTTCGGCGTCGAGGCCAAGGTGCCGGTGTTCTCGCCGCTGTTCTACGTGCATTGGGAGCTGGCCGCCGGCGCCAAGGCCGGACTGCCGGCCGAGTATCCCGAGCGCGCCGCCTATGTGGCCACGGGCAAGGTCGAGGCCGCCGGCCAGGTGCTGCACGCCGGCCAGATGGCGGTGTTCAAGCCGGGCGAGACGATCACCTTCGAGGCCCTGGAGCCCTCGACCGTCATGCTGCTGGGCGGCGAGCCGGTGGGGCCGCGCTTCATCGAGTGGAACYTCGTCTCCTCGTCCAGGGAGCGGATCGAGCAGGCCAAGGCCGACTGGAAGGCCCAGCGCATGAAGCTGCCCGACCTGGACGACCAGGAATTCACGCCCCTGCCCGAGCCGCCGCCCCCGCCGCCGCYGATGTCCTAGGCGGTATCGACAGCGCCGCTCGCGGCCTGCTACGCATGCGAACGATTGTTTGAAAGACTGCTCGCATGCCCAGCTTCACCAGCTTTGACGGCCTGACCATCGCCTATCAGGTCTATGGCGAAGACGAGACGCGGCCGCCGGTGCTGCTGCATCACGGCTTCGGCGCGAGCGGCATGATCAACTGGAAGGCGCCGGGCGTCATCAGCAGGCTGTACGACGCCGGCCGCAAGGTGGTGACCATCGACGCCCGCGGCCACGGCGCCTCGGACAAGCCGCACGATCCCGCCTTCTACGGCGAAGCCAGGATGGCGCGGGACGTCTCGGCCCTGATCGATGAACTGGGCGTCCCGGCCGTCGACCTGGCCGGCTATTCGATGGGCGCCATCGTCAGCCTGATCACCGCCAGCCAGGAGCCGCGCATCCGCCGGCTGGTCACCGGCGGGGTCGGCGAAGGCGTGGTGGCGACCGGCGGTGTCGACACCCGCCACGTGCCGAACCAGGCCATCGTCGAGGCCCTGCTGGCCGACGACCCGGCCACGATCTCCAACCCGGCCGCCCTGGCCTTTCGCCAGTTCGCCGACGCCTTCGCCGCCGACCGCAAGGCCCTGGCCGCCCAGGCCAGCGTGGTCCACGCCGCGCCGATCGCGCTGGACCGGATCACCGCCCCGACCCTGGTCACGGCCGGCGACGCCGACCCGCTGGCGGTGCATCCCGAACGGCTGGCGGCGGCGATCCCCGGCGCGCGTTCGCTGCTGGTGAAGGGCGACCACCGCTCGGCGGTGGCCGATCCGACGTTCGTGAAGGCGATGGTGGCGTTCTTCGCCGACTAGAGGAACGGCCTCGGCAGCCGGAGCGGCCCCGGCCCGACCTCATCGTCGGCGTCGCCCACGGCCTGGTAGTGGACGACCAGCTTGGCGCAGGCGCCCAGGACCAGGGCCTCAACGAAGGCGGTCTCCCGGCCGGTCAGGCGGACGATCTCGGCCAGGGCGTGGCCGCGCCCGGCGGCCATGTCCATCACCGCCACCTCCTGGGCCGACAGCGCCGCGCGGGCCCCGGCCAGCCGCTCCACGGCGTCCAGCCGCTGGAAGCCGTCGTCGCTGGCCAGCGCCTTGCGATAGTCGCGGCCGTAGAGGCCGGCCGCCTGGGCTTCGGCGAAACCGATGTTGGGGCCGAGGTCTTCGCGGGGGATGGGAAGGGGGTCGCTCACCGGAGGGTTCTAGGCCATCGGGCGGAGAATGGGGACCCAGGCGCTGGCTTCCGCGCCGGGAGCCGACCATCGGAACGTCAGCTAAGGGTGGTTAGCTGCCCTCGGAACCCCTCTCTCTTTGAGAGAGGGAGGGGCCCGCCGCGAAGCGGTGGGAGGGTGAGTGGTTTCACCATCGGCCGGCAAATCCCAAGACGTTCAACCTCGCTTTCGAGGTGTCAGAAAGAGCGCGCCACGCCTGCTGGTCGTGGATCTTGGCKAACAGACGAAGGCCTGCTGAAAGACTGCGCTTCATTCGGTGAGGGTGTAACCACTCACCCTCCCATGGCTTCGCMATGGGCMCCTCCCTCTCTCTAAGAGAGAGGGGTTCGGTGGACGTTCTTCAACATCCGCTCTGGGTCGAAAGCCGACCTTCTGGTCGGTGTGAGCCTTACATCTCTCGGAGGCTGCAGCGTGCCGGGCTGGGCGAAGGAACCTCGACGGGGATACAGCCCGCTCAATCCCCGCGAACGCGAAAACAAACCCCAGAGAACTCAACGCCCTGCAAGAAAAGCAGCGTCACAAGCACCGCCGCGTTCAAACCGCCCGCATACTGGTCCTCGCCCTGTCGTGGGGAGGACGTCCGGCCGGCGACCGATACGTGCGACAGGGGCGGTCGAGCGGGAAGCGCTCGTCGGTGGTCTTCAGTGACGCTTCGGGCGTCCTGGGCAGGTTTCCCTGAAACATCGGGACGAAGCCCAGGGGACGAAGGATCGGCGGACGCGGCAGGCCCGGGCTGAAATCGCCCGGGCGGTCCGGGGAGCTAGCCACTCCCCGCCCGTCGGGGGCCTCCATCGGAGCGGGTTAAAAATCCGCGATCCGAAGGCTTCCGGAAAACGATCCGCGCGGAGCGTCCAGACCCTGTCGAAACGGTACTCTGCAAAACCAATCCTCCGGGCATGGCCCGGACGCTCCGCCGCCTCCCACCCGCCGGGTTCCCCGGTCGGGAACATGCGCTCGCGCGTGTCCCCAGCAGAGGGCAGTGCGCATCTTGGGGACACGCCCAAGGGCATGTCCCCTGCCCCTACGATCCCTGTTGAACACCCCCGCCCCCGGCGCTCATAATCCGGCCATGACCGATCTCGCCCTCGAAGCCTTCGTCCGCGGCCTGCCCAAGGCCGAGCTGCACATGCACATCGAGGGCAGCCTCGAGCCCGAGCTGATGTTCGAGCTGGCCGCGCGCAACGGCGTGACCCTGCCGTTCAAGACGGTGGACGAGATCCGCGCCGCCTACGCCTTCTCCAACCTCCAGGACTTCCTGGACATCTACTACCAGGGCGCGGGCGTGCTGCTGACCAAGGCCGACTTCAAGGACCTGGCCCTGGCCTATTTCCGGCGCCTGGCGGCCGACGGCGGGACCCATGCCGAGATCTTCTTCGACCCCCAGACCCACACCGACCGGGGCGTGGCCTTCGACACCGTGGTGGACGGCCTGGTCGAGGGCATGGAGCAGGCCGAGCGCGAACTGGGCGTCAGCTCCAAGCTGATCCTCTGCTTCCTGCGCCACCTGGACGAGGCTTCGGCGTTCGCGACGCTGGAGCAGGCCAAGCCGCACCTGTCGAAGATCGCCGGCGTGGGTCTGGACAGCTCGGAGGTGGGCCACCCGCCCGCCAAGTTCGCCCGCGTGATGCAGGCCGCCCGGGACCTCGGCCTCAAGGTCGTGGCCCACGCCGGCGAGGAAGGCCCGCCGGCCTATGTCTGGGAGGCGGTGGACATCCTCGACGTCGACCGCATCGACCACGGCAACCGCGCCCTGGAGGACGACTGCCTGACCGCCCGCCTGGTGCAAGACGGCACCACCCTGACGGTCTGCCCGCTGTCGAACCTGAAGCTGTGCGGCGTCAGCGACCTGAAGGAGCATCCGCTGAAGCGCATGCTGAAGCTGGGCCTGAAGGCCACGGTCAATTCCGACGACCCGGCCTATTTCGGGGGGTATCTGCTGGAGAACTACGTCCAGACGGCCGAAGCGGTCGGCCTGACGCGCGACGAGCTGGTGACCCTGGCCAAGAACAGCTTCACGGGCTCGTTCCTGGACGAGGCGGAGAAGGCCAAGCGGGTGGCGCAGGTCGAGGCGTACGCGGCGGCGCATTAGAAACCCTCTCCCAGAGGGAGAGGGAGGGACCCATTGCGCAGCAATGGGAGGGTGAGGGGTTAGGAACGGTGGACGGCGTGCCGGCAGGGCGTCGCGTGAATCGGCGAGGGTGTAACTCCTCATCCTCCCACGCCTGCGGCGCGGGCCCCTCCTTCTCCCTCTGGGAGAAGGTGATTTAGACCAGCGCCTTGCGAACCGCCTCGGCCAGCTCGTCCAGTTCCGTGATCCCCAGGTCCGCATGGAACGGCAGGCTCAGCACCGAGTGGGCCAGGCGGTCGGCCACCGGGGTCTGGTCGCGGATCACCACGCCCGGACCGACCGGGTTGGTCGCATAGCCCATGTCGGCCAGCTTCTCGGCCACGATCGGGGCGACGCCTTCGGACAGGCTGACGACCCAGGCGTCCGACACCCAGCTCATGCCCCAGCCCGGCTGGAAGCCGATCGGCGCGCCCAGCAGCAGCATGCGCAGGCGCTGGGCGGCGGTGGCCAGGCGCAGGCGCTGGCCCGACCAGCCCTCGAGCCCGGCCTCGCCTTCGAAGGCCGGAGCCTCGAGGCGGGCGATGAAAGAGGCGTCCTGGCTGGCGATGAACACGCCCTGGCCGCTGGGCAGGCCGACGACCACGGGGACCGGGGCATCCATGATCACGTCGAAGCCGTCGGTGGCGTCGACCACGATCGGCAGGCCGGTCTCGCGCTGGAAGGCGGCCCAGGCGGTCATGTCCGGGGCCCGGCCGAAGGCGCAGGTGGGGACGATGGCCTCGATCGGCGGCGGGGCCTCGCCGAGGCGCTCGCGCAGGTGGGCCGGATCGAACATCCAGCTGTAGGGGTCGACGTCCACCAGCCAGGCCCGCAGGCCGGCGGCGGCGACCGCCTCCAGGGTGGCGGCGCTGGCCAGGGCGGGGACGATGCAGACGCCGCCGGGGCGGACGCCCGAGGCGACGAGGGCGGCGGTCAGGGCGCAGACGCGGTCGGCGACGGCGCGGACGGCGGTGGGGCGGTCGAAGCGGTCGGCCAGCTTGGCGTCGAGGCCGGGCGTCAGCCCCTGTCGCAGCACCTTCTCGACGGCCGCGAAGTCCACCGGGACGCCGGCGGCCGCGAAAGCGGCTTCGGCCTTGGCCTTCTTGCGCGCTTCCGGCGAGACTTTGGGGAGGGCTTGCATCAGACGTCGCTTCCGAACAGTCCAGCTCTGTCACACGACAGCGCCGTTATGGTTAAGCAAACGTATCGACTGACTCGGGCGCCCCAGATGCGGCGCGCCGTCGCGGCAAAAATGGGGCCGGAATCTTCGACCTAGGCAGAAGCCGTCCAACCGTCCCGGAGTTCACGCTTCAACACCTTGCCAATATGGCTGCGGGGAAGGGATTCGACCAGACGCAGGTCGACCAGCCGCTGGGTCTTGCCCAGGCGGGCGTTGACCCAGGCCCGTAGGCCCTCCGCGTCAATCCGCGCATCAGGCTTGAGCGCCACGAAACCGACCGGCGATTCGCCCCAGGCGTCCGAGGGCACGCCGACCACCGCCGCCTCGACCACCTCGGGGTGCTGGACGATCTCGGCCTCGATGTCGCTGGGATAGATGTTGAAGCCGCCGCTGATGATCATGTCCTTCTTGCGATCCATCAGCGTCAGGAAGCCGTCCTCGTCGAACCGGCCGACGTCGCCCGTGCGGATGAACCGCCAGCCCTCCGGCGAGACCCAGGTCGCCTCGGCGGTCTTGCCCGGCTGGCCGTGATAGCCGTTCATCATGCCGCCCGAGCGGCCGACGATCTCGCCGACCACGCCGGGACCGACCTGGACGCCGTCCTCGTCGATCAGCCGGATGTCGTGGCCGGGGGCGGGCTTGCCGACCGTGTGCAGCTTGTCCGGATGCTCGTGGGCGATCAGGATGCAGGTGCCGCCGCCCTCGGTCATGCCGAAATACTCGACCAGACCGCCGGGCCAGCGCGCCAGGACCTGGGCCTTCAGCTCGGCCGAGAACGGGGCGCTGGTGCAGAACTTCAGGTGGGTCGACGACAGGTCGAAGTCGCCGAAGTCGGGCCGGTCCATCAAGCGGCGGTACTGCACCGGCACCAGCATGGTGTGGGTCATGCGATGGGCCTGGGCCAGCTCCAGATAGCGGCCGGCGTCGAACTTCTTCATCAGCACCACCGTGCCGCCGCCGGCCAGGGTGGGGAAGAAGCAGACCAGGGTCGTGTTCGAATAGAGCGGGGTCGACAGCAGGGTCACCGCCTCGGGGCCGTAGCCGACCGCGTCGCCGCGGAACACGTGCTTCCAGCGCATGCCGTGCGACTGGACGATGCCCTTGGGCGCGCCGGTCGTGCCGCTGGAATAGATGATGTTGAACGGCTCGTCGGGCCCGATCGCCACGGCGGCCGGGACCGCGCCGACGGGGGCCAGCCAGGCGTCGAAGGCCTCGCCGAAGTCCGAGCCGTCGAGCGTGATGTAGCGCACCGCGATGGGAGCGGCCTTCTGGGCCTCGGCGACGCCCGCATCCAGGAAGAACAGCCGCGCCCCGCAGTCGGCGACCATGCCGGCGATGGCCTCGGGCGTCGACGACGGGGCCAACGGCGCGACCGCCACCCCGGCCCGCAGGGCGCCAAGGAAGAGCGCCGCATAAGGGATCGAGGACAGGGCGCAGACGGCGACGGCCTCGCCGGGCTTGATCCCGTCGCGCTGCAGGGCCGCGGCGACACGGTCGGCCAAGGCGTCGAACTGGGCGTAGGTCACCGCCTCGCCGGTCTCCATGACCACGGCCGGGTGGTCGGGATGCTCGGCGGTTCGCAGCCGCAGGATGTCGCCCATCACGCCGTAGTCGGCGGTCATCATGTCGGCGATCGTGGTCATGCGGATTTCCTACTCAGTACGCCAAACGGGGACAGGCACATGTGCCTGTCCCCAGCGGGTCTACGGGACGACGACGGGAGAAGCCCTGGACGCGATCAGGCGTCCTTGAACGCCTTGCCTTCCGCCACCAGCCGCTCCAGCAGGGCCGAGGGCTTGAAGTCGTCGCCCAGCTTGGCCTGGAACTCCTGCATCTTGGCCAGGATCTTATCCAGACCCACCAGCTCGCCCCAGAACATCGGGCCGCCGGTGTAGACGGGCCAGCCGTAGCCGTTGACCCACACCGTATCGATGTCGGACGAGCGGATGGCCTTGCCCTCCTCCAGGATCTTGGCCCCCTCGTTGACCATCGGATACAGGCACCGCTCCAGGATCTCCTGGTCGCTGATCTCGCGGCGCTGGATCTGGCGCTTMTCGGCGAAGTCGAGGATCACCTGCTCGACCTCCTTCGACGGCTTGGCGACGCGGTTCTCGTCGTAATCATAGAAGCCCTTGCCGTTCTTCTGGCCCCGACGGTCCATCTCGCAGAGCACTTCGCGGACGGTGGACGAGCTGGTCTTGGCCGGGTCCCAGCCGATGTCGAGGCCGGCCAGGTCGCTCATGGCGAAGGGGCCCATCGGCAGGCCGAAGTCGTAGAGCACGCGGTCGACGTCCCAGGGCATGGCGCCTTCCAGGATCAGCTTCTGGGCCTCGCGCTGGCGCTGGGCCAGCATGCGGTTGCCGACGAAGCCGTGGCAGTTGCCGACCAGCACCGCGACCTTGCCGATCTTCTTGCCGATCTGCATCGAGGTGGCGATCACCGACTTGTCGGTCTTGGCCCCGCGCACGATCTCGAGCAAGCGCATGACGTTGGCCGGCGAGAAGAAGTGCAGGCCGATCACGCTTTCGGGCCGGCTGGTGCTGGCGGCGATCACGTCGATGTCGAGATAGCTGGTGTTCGAGGCCAGGATCGCGCCGGGCTTGGCGATCTTGTCCAGCTTGCCGAACACCTCCTTCTTGATCTCCATCAGCTCGAACACGGCCTCGATGATCAGGTCGCAGTCGGCCAGGTCCTCCAGGTTCATCGACGGCGTCAGCAGCCCCATGCGCTTCTCGACGTCGTCCTGGGTCAACCGGCCCTTCTTGGCGGTGTTCTCGTAGTTCTTGCGGATCACCCCGACGCCGCGATCCAGGTTCTCCTGCTTGGCCTCGATGATCGTCACCGGGATGCCGGCGTTGAGGAAGTTCATCGAGATGCCGCCGCCCATGGTGCCGGCCCCGATGACGCCCACCTTCTTGACCGGGATCAGCGGCGTGTCGTCCGGCACGTCGGGGATCTTGGCGGCCTGGCGTTCGGCGAAGAACACGTAGCGCTGGGCGGCCGACTGGCTGCCGGTCATCAGCTCCATGAACAACCGGCGCTCTTCCTTCAGCCCCTCGTCGAAGGGCAGGTTCACCGCCGCCTCGATGCACTTGATGTTGTTCTCGGGGGCCATGAAGCCGCGGAACTTCTTGGCGTTGGCCTTGCGGTATTCGCTGAAGATCTCGGGCTTGCCGCGGGCGGCCTCGACCTTCTCGTTCTGGTCGCGAATACGGCGCAGCGGCTTGTCCTCGGCCAGGACCACGCGGGCAAAGGCGATGGCCCCGTCGCGCAGGGCGCCCTCCTCGACGATGGAGTCGAACAGGCCCATGGCCAGGGCGGCCTTGGCCGGCACGTGCTGGCCGGTGGTGACCATCTCCAGCGCCTTCTCGACGCCGACCACGCGCGGCAGGCGCTGGGTGCCGCCCGCGCCGGGCAGCAGGCCGATGTTCACCTCGGGCAGGCCCGCCTTGGCCGAGGGCACGGCGACGCGGTAGTGCGCCACCAGCGCCACCTCCAGCCCGCCGCCCAGCACCGTGCCGTGGATCGCGGCGACCACCGGCTTGGGCGAGTTCTCGATGGTGTTCTGCACCTCCTGCAGCGACGGGCCGGTCATGGCCTTGCCGAACTCGGTGATGTCGGCCCCGGCGATGAAGGTCTTGCCCTCGCAGATCAGCACGATGGCCTTGACCGCGGGGTCGGCGATGGCCGCGTCGAAGGCCTTGGACAGACCCTCCCGCACCGCCGCCGACAGGGCGTTGACCGGCGGCGAGTTGAGCGTGACGACCCCGATGTCGCCTTCGACGGTCAKATCGGTGACGTTGTTGATCGCGGCCATGGCGTGCTCCACCCCTAGGTCTGTGGTTGGCGTTCTTTTGAACGGTTGTTTGAAGCAAACCCTGCACGACCCGGCGACGAAGTCCAGAGGTCCGTAACGGCGCCGCGAATTTAGGCGCCGGCCATTGACGCCGCTCCATTCATACTTGAAATTCGAAAAGTATAAGTTTCAGCCGGAGCCAATCCGTGCGGGCGGGGGGAAGCCGCCGAGGGAAGCGCCCGCAAAGCGAGCGGGAACGCCGATGTGTGCTCCGATTGTCGAGGGCGTACGCGTAAGAGGGCTGGCGTCGGGACGCGACTTGCACACGTCCTATATCTTCGAAGCCGACCATCTTCCGCGCACGTGGCGCGCCGCCTTGGCGTGTCGACTTAGGTGAAGCGCACTCGGCGCGGGAGCCTGCCTCCCGCGCCGCTTTCTTGAGCGATCTAGAGTTTGAGCACGATCTTGCCGAACGGCCCGCGGTCCAGATGGTCCAGGGCCGCGTGCAGGTCGGCGAAGGCGTATTCCTGGGCGATGACCGGCTTGAGCCCGCGCAGGTCGACGAAGCGGACGAAGTCCTCCAGCGCGCGCCGGTGGCCCACCACCAGACCCCGCACGGCCAGCTGCTTGAGCAGCATCGGGAAGACCGTGCCTCTCAGTTCGCTGCCCTCCAGCAGGCCGATCACCGCGATCTGGCCGCGCACGGCGGCGGCCGTGATCGAGCGATCGAAGTTGTCGCCGCCGGCCACCTCCAGGATGTGATCCGCGCCCCGGCCGGCGGTCAGGGCGATCACCTCCTGAGCCCAGTCGGTCTTCAGCCGGTTGACGCCGTGGTCGGCGCCCAGGGCCTGGGCGCGGGTCAGCTTGTCGTCGTCGCCCGAGGTGACGATCACCCGCGCGCCGGCCGCCTTGGCGATCTGCAGGCCGAACAGCGAGACGCCGCCGGTGCCCTGGACCACCACCGTCTGGCCCGGCGCCAGGCGCCCTTCCTCGATCAGGGCGAACCAGGCGGTCAGGCCGGCGATCGGCACGGTCGCGGCCTCGACGTCGGTCAGGCTGGTCGGCGCGGCCGACAGGACGTCCTGCGACAGCAGGACATATTCCGCCGCCACGCCCTGGTAGAAGCCGCCCAGGGTGGGATAGGCCGGCGCCGCCGCCGAGCTGCGCGCCGGGCCGTCGATCCAGTGCGGCACGAAGGTCGAGATCACCCGCGCCTCGACCGCGAACCGCGTCACGCCTGGCCCGACGGCCGCCACCGCACCGGACAGGTCCGAGAGCGGGGTGAAGGGGAACTGCAGGTCCAGGCCCATGCCGCCCTCGACCACCATCTTGTCACGATAGTTCAGCGACAGGGCCGCCACCTTGACCAGCACCTCGCCCGGGCCGGGCGTGGGGATCTCGACCTCGCTCAGCACCAGGCGGTCGCGGCCCAGGCCGTCCATCGTCCACCGCTTCATCAGGTTCGTCATCAGGTCTTCCTCGACATCGCGCCCTTGCCGGGCTGAGAGGAGGTGGACCATATGCACTTCAGAATTCTACGGTGGCGGCCATTTGTCCGATAACTGTAGCGCACACGGAACCAATGGAGAGCCGCCATGAGCGAACGCCTGAGCGGGATCGCGACCTTCGTCGAGGCGGTGGAGGCCGGCGGCTTCGCGCCCGCCGCCCCCCGCTTGGGGCTGACGCGCTCGGCGGTGGGCAAGACCATCGCCCGGCTGGAGGCGCGGCTGGGCGTGCGGCTGTTCCATCGCACCACGCGCAGCCAGAGCCTCACCGAGGACGGCCAGATGTTCTACGAGCGCTGCGTGCGCGCCCTGGCCGAACTGGAGGCGGCGGAGGCGGCGCTGGAGTCCGGCCGGGCCGAGCCGGCCGGCCGCCTGCGAGTCACCGCCCCGGTTATCTTCGGCCGTCATTGCGTCGCCCCGATCCTGCTGGACCTGGTCCGCCGCCACCCGGCCCTGGAGCTGGACCTGTCGTTCAGCGACCGCCCCGCCGACCTGATCGAGGACGGCTTCGACCTGGCCGTCCGCAACGGCGGCCTGCCCGACCGGGCCGGCCTGGTCGGGCGACGGGTGGCCGGGCAGCGGATGACGGTCTGCGCCTCGCCCGCCTATCTGGACCGCCATGGCCGCCCCCAGCGCCTGGAAGACATCGCCGACCACCAGGCCGTGCTCTACGGCCGCGGCGACCGCTCGCGGCGCTGGCTGTTCCCCACGCCCGGCGAGCCGGATCGCGAGGTCACCCCCGCCGCCCGCCTCCGCTTCGACGACCTGGAGGCCATCGCCGAGGCGGCGGCGGCGGGTCTCGGCCTGGCCTGGCTGCCCTGCTGGCTGGTGCGCGAGCCGGTGGCCGCGGGCCGGCTCGAGCGGGTGCTCACCGACCTGCCCGGCCTGGTGTTCGACACCCACCTGATCTGGCCTCAAGCGCCGCACCTGCCGCTGCGGGTGCGGGCGGCGATCGACGCCCTGGCGGCCGAGCTGCCGAAGATGATGCTGAACTAGCCGTTGCTCTCGGTCAGGGCCGCATAGACCAGGGTCCGCAGCTCGCGCCGGATCGGATAGGCCGAGGACGGGATCAGCTGGGTCATGAACACCACGGCCAGGTCCTCGACCGGGTCGATCCAGAAGGCGGTCGAGGCCATGCCGCCCCAGAAGTACTCGCCCAGCGAGCCCAGGTTCCGGGTCCGGGCCTGATCGATGGTCATGGCGAAGCCCAGGCCGAAGCCCAGCCCTTCGAACACCGTCTCGCTGAACAGCGAGCGCGACATCTCGGTCAGCTCCCGGCCGCCCGGCAGGTGGTTCATCGTCATCAGCTTCAGGGTCTTGGGGCTGACGATCCGCGCCCCGTCCAGCTCGCCGCCGTTCAGCAGCATGCGGCAGAACCGCATGTAGTCGTCGGCCGTCGAGACCAGCCCGCCGCCGCCCGACTTCACCGACGGCTCGGACAGATAGTGGCTGGTGGTCGGGTCGTCCTGCAGCACCACCTCGCCCTTCGGATTCAGGGTGTAGCAGGCGGTGAAGCGATGACGCTGGTCGTCGGGCACGAAGAAGCCGGTGTCGACCATCTTCAGCGGCTCGAAGATGCGCTCCTTCAGGAACGCGTCGAACGGCTGGCCCGAGACCGCCTGGACCAGATAGCCCAGCACGTCGGTGGCCACCGAATAGTTCCAGGCCTCGCCCGGCGAGAACTCCAGCGGCAGGGTCGCCAGGGCCTCGACGAAGGCCTCCAGCCCGCCCTCGCTGTCGACCCCGTCCAGCTTCAGCTTACGGTAGGCGGCGTCGACGTTCGAGCGCTGCTGGAAGCCGTAGGTCAAACCGGCGGTATGGCGCAGCAGGTCGACGATCCGCATCGGCTGATCGACCGGCTTGGTCTGGAAGGCGCCCAGTACGCCGGCCTGGAACACGCCCAGCTTCTTCCACGACGGGATGAACCGGTGCACCGGATCGTCCAGCGCGACCTTGCCCTCCTCGACCAGCATCATGAAGGCGATCGAGGTGATCGGCTTGGTCATCGAATAGATGCGGAACAGGCTGTCGGCCTGCAGCGGACGCCCGCGTTCCTTGTCCGCCGAGCCCAGGATCGTGGTGTGCGCCAATTGGCCGCGACGCCACACCTGGACCAAGGCGCAGGGCAGCTTTCCGGGCGCGATGTAGCGATCCTGGATGAAGGCGTCGATGCGCTTCAGTCGGTCCGACGACAGACCCACGGCTTCTGGCGTGCTCAAGACGATATCCCTCCTGCGGCCGCCGCCGGGACGATCGCGGGCGGGCGGCGTGCTTATTGTTGGCGCGATCGAAGGGGCGGTACGTCGAAACCCGCCCTTTACCCGTTCGTGCGCATATCGATTGAAAACTAGGGAACGGGGATGGGCAAGCACTTGCGCGACGAGATCCCCGGCGGCCTCAGTATCGAGCAGGCCGCCGCCGACTGGTTCTTCGAAACCAGCCTCGACATGTTCGTGGTGCTGGAGGACGACGCGATCGTCCGCGTCAATCCGGCCTGGACCACCCTGACCGGCTGGACGCCCGACGAGACCCTGGGCCGGCCGATCCGCGACTTCTTCCACCTGCACGACACCGACACCATCCGCGGCATCGGCGCCACCCTGCGCGCCGAGGGCGAGGCCCGCTCCGAGCACCGCCTGGCCCGCAAGGGCGGCGGCTGGCTGTGGGTCCGCTCACAGTCCAAGCTGCTGCCCGAGGCGTTCGGCCGCGAGGCCCTGCTGATCGTCTTCCAGGACTTCACCGAGGACCGCGCCCGCCGCATCGAGCGCCAGCAATCCGAGCGCGCCAACGAGCTGCTGCGCAACACGGCGGGCGTCTATGTCTGGCGGTTCGACGCGCGCAAGGGCGTCTATATCTTCGAGCAGGACATCCCCACGCCGACCTCGCCCCAGGGCGGGGTGCGGATCATGACGGTCCAGGAGATGACCGCCTCGACCCATCCGGAAGAGCGCCAGGCCGTCTGGGAGGCCTTCAGCCGGACCCTGGCCACGGGCGACCACCACATCCAGACCTACCGCTACCTCGATCCGGCCAGCCAGTCCTGGATCTGGATGCGAGCGGCCTGGCGCGGCGTGCGCGGCTCCAGCGCCAAGGCGTGGGACGTGATCGGCATCAGCCAGGACGTCACCGAACTGGTCGCGACCCGCGACGCCGCCCTCGGCGCCGCCGAGGCCAAGGCCCAGTTCCTGGCCAATATGAGCCACGAGATCCGCACCCCGATGAACGGCGTGCTGGGCGTGATGCACCTGCTCAAGCGCGAGAAGCTGTCGGACGACGGCCGCCGGCTGCTGACCGAGGCCCTGGGCTGCGGCGCCATGCTGTCGGAGCTGCTGAACGACATCATCGACTTCTCCAAGATCGAGGCCGGCAAGCTGGAGCTGAATCCCGAGCCGATCGATCCCGCCGCCCTGCTGCGCAGCGTCGCCGACCTGCTGCGGCCCCAGGCCAAGCAGAAGGGCCTGACCCTGGATGTTGTGGTCGATCCGGGTGTCGGCTGGGTCGGCGCCGATCCCTTGAGGCTGCGCCAGGGCCTGTTCAACCTGTTGGGCAACGCCGTGAAGTTCACCCTGGAGGGCAGTGTCGAGGCGCGCCTGACCACCGCCGGCCCGCCGGGCGCGCGGCGGCTGCGCTTCGAGATCCAGGACACCGGCGTGGGCGTCGACCAGGCCACGGCCGAGGGCCTGTTCCAGCGCTTCAGCCAGGCCGACGGCTCGACCACCCGCCGGTTCGGCGGCGCGGGCCTGGGCCTGGCCATCACCCGGCGGCTGGCCATACTGATGGGCGGCGACGTCGGCTTCACCAGCCCGCCCGGCGGCGGCTCGCTGTTCTGGCTGGAGATCGCCGCCCCGCCCGCCTCCGAGGCCGCCGCCCCGGTCGAGGACGCCGACACCGGTCTGCTGGCCGGCCTGCGCGTGCTGATCGTCGAGGACAACGCCACCAACCGCCTGATCGCCGGCCGACTGCTGGAGGCCATGGGCGCGGTCGTCGAGACCGCCGAGGACGGTTGCCAGGGCCTGGAGGCCGTCGAGCGCGGCGGCCCCGGCTTCGACCTGATCTTCATGGACATCCAGATGCCGGGCATGGACGGCGTCGAGGCCACGCGGCGCATCCGCGCCCTGGGCGGCGAGGCCGGCGCGACCCCGATCGTCGCCATGACCGCCAACGCCCTGGCCCACCAGCAGGCGTCCTATCTGGCCGCCGGCATGGACGGCGCGGTGGCCAAGCCCCTGTCGCCTATCGCCCTTGTCCAGGCGATCGCCGCCGTGCTCGGCCAGGCCGACGGCGAGCGGACCTCCCTGGCGTCCTAGACCTTCGAACCATCGCGCCGCCTCAATCCTGCAACACGGGCGCAAGATTCCGCGCCCACGAAAGCGGCGCCGAAGCGAGTCGCGCGCCTTGTCGTGCGGTCAGGGCTTCCTAAATTGGACCAACGGGTCCAAGGGGGCGCGCCAAGGCCGCGAACAAGGGGGCGACACATGGACGACGGCCGGATCGCGAGCCCCGCCACCGAGCGGTACGCGAAGAAGAAGGAGGCGATCCTCGCCGCCGCGACCGCCATCCTGAACCGCCAGGGCGTCAAGGGCATGACCCTGGCCGACGTGGCGGCCAAGGTCGGGCTGATCACCACCAGCGTCACCTACTACTACCGCAAGAAGGACGATCTGGCGGCCGCCTGCTTCATGCGCGGTCTGGAGCGGTTCGACGCCCTGGTGACCGAGGCGGGCAAGGCGCCGGACGCCCCGGCCCGGCTGCTGAACTTCCTCGACCTCTATCTGGACCTGAACCGCCGGGTGCGCCTGGGCGAGGCCGCGCCCCTGACCAGCTTCACCGAGATGCGGGCCCTGAAGGAGCCGCTGCGCGGTTCGGTGCAGGGCGCGTTMAACGATCTTTTCCGCCGGGTGCGCGGCTTCTTCGAGGGGCCGGAGTTCGACCACCTGGACAAGCGCGACCGCAACGCCCGCACCCACCTGCTGCTGGAGCAGGTGTTCTGGTCGGGCTCGTGGCTGCGCCGCTACGATGTCGACGACTACGGCCGCGTGCGCGAMAAGATGTACGACATCCTGGTCAACGGCCTGGCCCCCAAGGGCTCGACCAACGCCTGGGCGCCGCTGACCCTGCCCGATCCCACGCCGCAGTCGCCCGAGGGCCAGGAATGGCGCGAGACCTTCCTGGTCGCCGCCACCCGGCTGATCAACCAGCGCGGCTATCGCGGCGCCTCGGTCGAGGACATCTCGGCCCAGCTGAACGTCACCAAGGGCTCGTTCTACCACCACCACGAGGACAAGGACGCCCTGGTGGTCGAGTGCTTCGAGCGCACCTTCGCCGTCACCCGCAAGGCCCAGGTCGACGCCCGCGATCTGGCCAAGGACAGCTGGCAGCAACTGTCGTCGGCGACCGCCGCCCTGGTCGCCTACCAGCTGTCGGACCATGGTCCGCTGCTACGCGCCTCGTCGATGGGCGCCCTGCCGATCGAGATCCGCACCGAGATGGCCCAGGGCTACGCCCGCGGCTCCGAACGCTTCGCGGCGATCATCTCGGACGGCGTGGCCGAGGGTTCGGTCCGGGCTGTGGACCCGATGATCGCGGCCCACATGATCAATTCGATGCTCAACGCCGCCGCCTCGCTGGGCATCTGGGTGCCCGGGTTGGAACGCGACGAAGCGGCCAGGCTGTTCGCCCGGCCGCTGCTGACGGGGCTGTTCTCGCGCTAGGCCGCGCCTCGACTTTTCATTGCCGTAATTTCGAGCTCAACTCACGGCCGTGGTCGGACGGGGCGAGCGGTCATGCACAGGCGAGACGCGGTTCAGGGCATTGTCGGCGCGGCCGCGGCCCTGTTTGTCGGAGGGCGCGCCGGCGCCCAGGTCGTCAAGCCGTCCCCGATGGACGGATGGGAACCACCGCCGCCGGTCAGCATCATGACCGTCGGAGGCTGGCGCCCGGCGTACGGGTCGTCCGGAATGGGCGTCACCCTCGTGCACGAACACGTCCTGGCCAATTTCCAGACCTATGCCGAGTGGGCCAAGTCGCCCCTGCCCTATGACCGCGACGAGGTGGTGAAGGTCGTCCTGCCCCGCCTGCTCAGTCTGAAGGCCCTGGGCTGCCAGACCTTCGTCGACGCCACGGCGGCCTATCTGGGTCGCGACCCGACGCTACTGCAGCGCCTGGCGCGTGAGAGCGGCCTCAACATCCTCACCGTCACCGGCAACTACGCCGCCTTCGACAACACCCACCTGCCGCCCTGKGTGTTCACCGACACCCCCGAGGCCCTGGCCGAGCGGTGGGTCCTGGAATGGAAGAACGGGATCGATGGAACCGGTGTCCGGCCGGGCTTCATCAAGCTGGGCTTCAACGGCGGCCCGCTCAGCGAGGTCGAGCGCAAGCTGATCCGCGCCGGCGCCCTGGCCCACAAGCAGACAGGCCTGACGATCGGCGCCCATACGGGTCCGGCCGTGTCGGCCTTCGAGCAACTGGAGGTCCTGGAGAAGGAAGGCGTGCACCCGTCCGCCTGGATCTGGATCCACGCCCAGAACGAGCCGGACGTCACGCGGCACATCGCGGCGGCGCGGCGCGAGGCCTGGGTGGAGTTCGACGGGATCGACGCCAAGTCGATGGACCAGCACGTCGGCCTGGTGACCCGCCTGCGGGACGAAGGTCTTCTGAAACGCGTGCTCATCTCGCAGGACGCGGGTTGGTACAATGTCGGCCAGGCCGGCGGCGGTCAGGCCCGCAGCTATGAGGTGATCTTCACGCACTTCCTGCCGGCGCTTCGGGCCAAGGGCTTCAGCCCGGCGGAGATCGACACGCTGATGGTCGCCAACCCGGCGGAGGCCTTCGCGGTCCGGCAGCGCGGAATGGGCTGATCGAAGGGAGGGGCGGCCTGGACCGCCCCTCCCACCGACGGTTCTAGAACTTCTTCTTGATCCCGAACTTGTAGGTCCGGCCCAGCGGGTCGCCCGTGAACGGGTCGTAGCCGAGGTCCAAGCGGGCGTACGAGGGGTCCTGGTCGAAGACGTTGGTGATCGTCGCCGACAGTGTGGTGTCCCAGGGCAGGAACACCCGATACGAGATGTCGGTCAGGATCTGCTTGTCGATCTTCTTGCCGGCCGCCACCTGCACCGGCGCGCCGGTGGAGTCCTTGTAGGCCCCGGCCGCGAACGGCGCGGTGCGCTGGTCGACGTAGCTGTCGATGTAGTGGACCGTCAGGCGGACGTTGTGCGGCCCCCGGGTCCATTCGCCGAAGGCGTCGCCCTTCCACTGCGGGATCGGCACGGCGATGGTCTGGTAGTTCAGCTGGCCCACGGCGTCGAACGCGGGAGTGACCACCACGCCCTCCACCGTCTGGGCGTCGATCTTGTATTCGGAGATCCAGGTGGCGTTGGCGCCCACGCGCAGGTCGCCGCCGATCATGTCCTCGAAGATGTAATCGGCCGAGAAGTCGACGCCCGAATTCTTGATCGATGGTCCGTTGACATAATAGGTCTTCAGGCGGGCCAGCGACGAGATCGTGCTGCAGCCGGTGGTGAAGGTGAACCGCGCCTGCAGGGCCGCATAGGCCGGGTTTCCGCAGTTGTTGGCCCCCGTCGCCCCGTTCGGATAGAGGGCGTTGACCATCCCGCCCACCGGCTCGGCCACGATCGGCTTGTCGAAGTCGAACTGGAAGTAGTCGATGCTGGCCTTGAAGTTGCCGGCGTTGAACAGGACGCCGGCGTTGAAGGTGTCGGCCTTTTCCGGCTGCAGGTTGGGATTGCCGTAGATGTCGACGGCGCGGAACACGCCCAGGATGCTCTGCAGCGAGGTGACCGACGAGGTGACCAGCTGCGGATCGGGCGGACCACGGAAGGTCGAGCCCGCCGACCCGCGCAGCGCCATCCACGGCGTGGCCTGCCAGCGGATCGCCACCTTGGGATTGAAGGTCGAGCCCGTCGGGCCGCCGTAGTCCTCGTAGCGGGCGGCCAGCTGCATCTGCAGGTCCTCGGTGATCGGCACCGACAGTTCGCCGAAGCCGGCCATGACGTCGCTCTGCTTGTCGGCCGGGGTGTTGACGCCCAGGAACATGAACGGCCCATTGCGGACCGAGCCGGTGCAGGTGGTGACCCCGTAGTCCGGCGTGTTGACGCACGGATTGATCAGGGCGTTGGAGATGTCGTTGTAGTCGGACTTGAAGTAGGTCAGGCGGTACTGCACCCCGGCGGCCCAGGCGATGTCGCCGCCCGGCAGGGTGATGTTGGTCTTGCCGTTCAGCACCGCCTCGCCGACGAACAGGCGCGAGGCCTGCTTGGTGGTCAGCTTCTGGAAGAACCAGCGCGTGACCTCCTCGCTGTTGGCCAGGTTGGCGTTGTAGCCCGCATTGGCCACGCCGGTGATGGCGTTGCCGGGAATGGCGTTGGCGAATGGATTGTAGAACAGGCAGCCATTGACGCCGGGCACGCCCTGGATGCCGGGGGTGACCGGATCGGTGTCGCAGCGCGGGCCGCCCAAGCCGCGCAGGGCCAGCTGGAAGCGGTTGACCAGCGTGTCGTAGCCGGTCCGGATGCCCACCTCCTGCGAATAGGTCAGGGCCAGGTCCCAGCCGATCCCGTTGTCGAACTCGCCCGAGAGGTCGCCCGACACCCGATAGGCGTTGTAGGACCGCGCGCCGATCGAGGGGCCGTAGCCGAAGGCCGGGTTGCCGCCCAGGCCGTAGGGCCGGTTGGCCGCGTTGATCGCCCCGCCCGCCAGCACCGTCGACGGCACCGTGGTCTGGGCCCCGGTCACCAGGCTGGTGGTGACGATGGTGGGGTTGGCGGCCATGAAGGCGATCAGGCCGGGGTTGTTGGCCGGCACGTAGTAGCGCCCGACCAGCGTCGGCGCGACCGCCACCTCGGCGGTCGGCACCGCCAGGGCGGCGTAGGACGGCGAGGTGTTCCAGTCGGGGACGTCGGTGTGGCTGACCAGGGCCTCCATGTGGAACTTGGTCTTGTCCGACAGGTCGGCGTTGATCTCGCCATAGGCCTGGAGGGCGTCCTGCTTCTCGACCAGGTTGTCGAACGGCGTGTAGTGCCAGTAGCAGACCGGCGTCAGGCCGCTGAAGCCGGCATAGCCGCCCAGCGACGAGCAGCTGGGATCGCGGAAGCCCGTCGTCGAGGCCGCGGCCGGGATGAAGGTCGAGGGGTTGCCCGCCGCCGACCAGCCCGCCTCGGGATTGTCCAGATACGGCTTGTTGGCCCAGTCGCGGTCGGCGACCGTCAGCTTCGAGCGATGCTGCCAGCCGATGGCGGCCAGCAGGTTGGCGCCGTCCCAGACCTTGCCGTAGGTGACGTTCAGGCCGTAGTCGCCCTTCGACCCGTCGATGAACCGGTAGTCGGCGCCGGCCTCCAGGCCGTTGAAGTTCTTCTTGGTGATGAAGTTGACGACGCCGGCGATGGCGTCCGAGCCGTAGGTCGCCGCGGCCCCGTCCTTCAGCACCTCGATCCGGCCGATGGCGGCGCCGGGGATGATGTTGGTGTCGACGATGCCCGCCCCGGCCGCGGCCAGCGGGTTGATCGCCAGGCGCCGGCCGTTCAGCAGCACCAGGGTGCGCTGCGAGCCCAGGCCCCGCAGGTTGACCGAGCCCGAGCCTTCCGAGCCCTGGGCCCGGGCGTCGAACTGGTTGGTGTCGCCCAGCACGCCGTTCGAGACCGGCAGGGCCTTGAGCATCTCCACCGTCGAGGGCGAGCCCTGCTTTTGCAGGTCCTCGACGCCGATTACGTCGACCGGCAGCGAGGCGTCCTCGGGCGTGCCCTTGATGAACGAACCGGTGACGATGACCTCTTCCACCATGGTGGGCCCCTGGTCGCCCGGCGGTCTGGTCTGGGCGTGGGCGGCGCCTGTCGCGGCGCAAAGGACAAGTGTCAGGGCCGAGGCCCCGCGCAGGAACATCGCTTTCTTCATGGTCTTCCCTCCCGAGCTGCTTTTTTTGGACGCAGGTCTTTTGGGCTTCGGGAAACCTAGTCGGCGGCGCGCCTCGCGCGTCGTCCGGCGCTCGCGGCGGCCTTCGCCCCCACGCTGTCGCAAGGACGCGTTTCGAAAATTGAAGATGCGTGTTCGCGCGCCGACAACTCTGGGATCCCCCTAAGCCGGGTACTGGAAACGCTTGACTGAAAGCCCGCGATTCCGCGCGGGCGGAAGCTCGACCGTGAAGTCGAACATCTGTTTCGATGATGCGGTATGTTTTGACGCCGCGTCAACCGCGCATCACCGCCGCCCGTTCGAACGCACGGTGCGCGGCGCGCCGGAACCGGCCGGCGAAATAATCGCCGCGCCGTGTCGCAAAGCTGCGCCTTCGTTCGTCATCTACAGGAAGAGCCCATGCGCGACCGCCAGGCAGGCGCCGCGCGCAACCCAGCGCCGGCAGGAGAAAAAGCGATGACGCACCGCCCTTCCATCCCGCCGCCCTCGTCCCCAATTGAACGAACGATGGTCGTTCGCGTTAGTCCCGCGCTCGGCCTCTTGGGGATCTGGCGATGACTGTCCTGCCGGCCGAACGAGCGGCGAGCGCATTTTGGCCGTCCATATCGCTAAGCGATTTGACTATTAAATCACTTAACAATAAGGGTCGCGTCCATGACGACAGGCGATCCCAATTCGACGAAAGGCGTGTGGCGCAGCGCGCACACGCCCCGCGATCCGATCGGTCAGCGCCTGAAGACCATTTCGATGCTGACGCGCCAGATCGGCCGCAAGATCGGCGAGAGCCTGGGCGTCAACGTCACCGACATGGCCGCCCTGGAGCAGCTGCTGAACAACGGCCCGATGACGCCCGGCCAGCTGGCCCAGCATCTGAAGGTGACGACCGCCGCCGCCACCCAGATCGTCGACCGCCTGGAGCGGGCCGGCCACGTCGCCCGGGAACGGCGGGCCCACGACCGGCGCAAGGTCTGCATCGTGCCCGTGGAGGCCTCGGTCGAAAGGGCCTTCGCCCAGCTGGCGCCGATGCTGGACGGCCTGGACGGCGTCATCGCCGGCCTCTCCCCCTCGGAGCGCCAGGTCATCGAGCGCTTCCTGGACCAGGTCGCTGACGTCTATGGCGCCATCGCCACGCCGTCGGCTTCCGATCCCCCTTGTTGAAATCACGACGACCGCCCTCCCCCTTCGGTCGCGCCTGCAGGTGAGTGTTGATGAGTGAAATCATGATCGGAGAGCGCCAGCGCCCTCGGCCATTCCGATCCGGAGCCTCGCTTCTGGCGCTGAGCCTGGCGGGATTGGCCCTGGCCGGCTGCGTGAACACCCCGCGCCCGACGCCCGACACCCGCCTGCCGGCCGCCTACGAGGCGCCCGCCGGCACGGCCCAGGCGGACCTGGACCACTGGTGGACCAGCTTCAACGATCCGCAGCTGACCGGCCTGATCGAGACGGCGCTGGAGAAGGCGCCCGACGCCCGCACCGCCGCCGCGCGGCTGGACGAGGCCCGCGCCGTTCGCAAGGGCCAGGTGCGCCAGATCTGGATCCCCGGCACGCCGCTGACCGGCAGCGCCAGCAAGACCCACACCGAGATCCTGGACAGCAGCGGCGCGGCCGGCTTCACCCAGGGCGGCGACAGCGAGAGCTACGCGGCCAATTTCGACGTGTCGTGGGAGCTGGACCTGTTCGGCCGCAAGCGCGCCGGCATGCGCATCGTCGACAACGACTTCGCCGCCGCCCGCTTCGCCTATGAAGGCGCCCGCGCCTCGCTGGCGGCCAATGTCGCCCAGTCCTACTTCCAGGCGCGCGGCCTGGCCGTCCAGCTGGACGACGCCCGCCAGACCGAGCGCATCAACACCTCGCTGCGCGACTTCGCGGTCAAGAAGGCCAACGCCGGCCTGATCGCCACCTCGGAAGCCGACCGCGCCGAGTCCGACCTGGCCTCGACCCAGGCCCGGGTCTCCAACCTTGAAGGCCAGCTGGACGCGGCGCGACGCAGCCTGCTGATCCTGATCGGGCGCGGAACCGACCCGCTGGCCAGCCTGCCGGTGGACGCCCGCCTGGACCTGGCCCCGCCGGTCCCCGCCACGATCCCCGGCGAGCTCCTGGGTCGCCGTCCCGACGTGCGGGAGGCCCAGGCCCGTCTGGCCTCGGCCTCCGGCACGCTGAAGATCGACGAACTGGCCCTGCTGCCCACCTTCAACATCACCCCGGGTGTGGGGCTGACCAAGAGCGTCCAGCCCTCGTTCCCGTTCGCGGGCGGCGGCGGCGGGGGCAAGACCTCGACCACCAGCTCGGCCTGGACCATCGGGGCCAACGTCTCGATCCCGGTGCTGAACATCCCCGCCCTGCTGGCCGACATCGACGCCCAGGACGCCCGCACCCAGCAGGCGGCGATCGCCTTCGAGAAGTCCATCCAGACCGCCTATGGCGAGGCCGAGAACGCCATGCTGCAGCTGGCCGCCGACCAGCGCCGCGTCGCGGTGCTGACGGCCGGCGAGGCTCGGGCCGAGCGGGCCTACAACGCCAACCGCAAGGGCTACGCCCTGGGCCTGATCGACCTGACCACCACCCTGCAGGCCGAGCAGTCCTGGCGCCTGTCGCGCACCGCCCTGACCGACGCGCGCACCGACGCCCTGCTGCACGCCGTCCAGACCTACAAGGCCCTTGGCGGCGGCTGGACGCCCGACGCCGTCGTGGCCGCCCAAAACACCACCCCGACCCAAGTCTCCTCGAAATGAGCTCCTCCCCCATGACGACCCGCACCGCGCTCGCCGCCATGATCCTGATCGCCGCGACGGGCCTGACCGCCTGCGGCGAGAAGAAGGACAAAGCCGCTCCGAAAGCTCCCGCCGCCGCGGCCCGCGCCGTCAGCGTCGGCTMGGTCGAGACCCGGCCACTGGGCGGTGGAGTCGAGGCCTCAGGCCTGTTGGTTTCGCGCGAGGAGGCCGCCGTCGGCTCCGAGCTCAGCGGCTATCGCGTCGCCCGCCTCTACGCCGACGAGGGCGACTATGTCCGCGCCGGCCAGCCCMTGGCCCAGCTGGACGACACCCTGCTGCGCGCCCAGGTGGACCAGCAGGCCGCGGTGACCGCCCAGGCCGACGCCGAGGCCCGCCGCGTCGCGGGCCTGGACGGCCAGGGCGTGCTCAGCCAGGAGCAGATCGAGACCCGCCGCTACCAGGCCAAGGCCCAGGAAGCGGCCCTGAAGGAACTGCGCACCCGCGTCTCGCGCATGACCATCACCGCGCCCGTCAGCGGCCTGGTCCTGCAGCGCGGGGTGCAGCCGGGCCAGATCGCCGGCGGCGGGACCACGCCCTGGTTCACCATCGCCCGCGACGGCCTGGTCGAACTCGACGCCGAGGTCAACGAGGCCGACCTGGCCGGCATCCGCGCCGGACAGCCGGTGCAGGTCAGCCTGCCCAGCGGCCAGGCCGTGTCGGGCGTCGTGCGCCTGGTCAGCCCCCGGGTCGACAGCGGCAGCCGCCTGGGCAAGGTGCGCGTGCGCCTGCCCGTCCGGCCCGACCTGCGCCCCGGCGGCTTCGGCCGCGCCACCTTCGGCGCCTCGGGCGCGTCGGTGACCGCCGTTCCTGAATCCGCCATCCGCTACGAGGCCGACGGCCTGTACGTCATGACGGTCGACAGCAACAACAAGGCCCATCAGGTCGCCATCAAGGTCGGCCAGAAGGGCGGCGGCTGGGCCCAGCTGGTCCAGGGCCCGCCGGCCGGGACCCGCATCGTGCTGGGCGGCGCGTCGTTCGTCACCGACGGCGACGTGATCCGTCCCGCGGCCACCACTCAGCAGGCGGCGCGCTGATGGCCGACCAACACAAGACAGGCGAGCTTCGCRTCTCCGCCTGGGCGATCAAGAACCCGATCCCCGTCGCGGTCCTGTTCATCGCCCTGATCATCGCTGGCGTCGGCTGCTATCTGGGCCTGCCCATCAAGCAGTTCCCGAACGTCGAGTTCCCGGCCGTGACCGTGACGGTCACCCAGAGCGGCGCCGCGCCCGGCGAGATGGAGACCCAGGTCACCCGCCCGATCGAGGACGCGGTGGCCAGCATCTCCAACGTCAAGACCATCAGGTCTTCCGTGGTCCAGGGCGCCTCGACCACGACGATCGAGTTCAACCTCGGCGAGGACCTGCAGAAGGTCACCGACGAGGTGCGCTCCAAGGTCGACCAGACCCGCTCGCTCCTGCCGCGCGAGGTGGACGAGCCGATCGTCCAGCGCCTGGAGATCACCAGCGCCCCGATCATCACCTACGCCGTCTCGGCGCCGAACATGAGCGCGCCCGAGCTGTCGTGGTTMATCGACGACACCGTCACCCGCGCCCTGCAGGGCGAAAAGGGCGTGGCCCAGGTGGCCCGGGTCGGCGGCGTGGATCGCGAGATCAACGTCATCATCGATCCCGACCGAATGGCCAGCTTCGGCGTCACCGCGCCCCAGCTGAACCAGGCCCTGGCCAGCTTCAGCGTCGACGCCCCTGGCGGCCGCGCCAAGATCGGCGGCCGCGAGCAGACCCTGCGCGTGCTGGGCGYGGCCACCACGGTCGAGCAGCTGCGCGCCATCACCATCCCGGTGGCCGGCGGCCGCTACGTGAAGCTGACCGACGTGGCCCAGGTGGGCCAGGGCTCGGAAGAGGAGCGCGGCTTCGCCCGCCTCGACGGCAAGCCCGTCGTCGCCTTCCAGGTGATGAAGACCCGCGACTCCAGCGACGTGGCCGTCGAGGATCGCGTGAAGAAGGCCGTGGACGCGCTGGAGGCCAAGCAGCCGGGCGTGACGTTCGTGAAGATCTTCTCGACCGTCGACGAGACCCGCGCCAGCTTCGCGGCCACCGAGCACACCCTGCTGGAAGGCATGCTGCTGGCCTCGCTGGTGGTGTTCCTGTTCCTGCGCGAATGGCGGGCCACCCTGATCACCGCCATCGCCATGCCGGTGTCGCTGATCCCCACCTTCGCCTTCATGTCGATCATGGGCTTCTCGCTCAACGTCGTGACCCTGCTGGCCCTGACCCTGGTCATCGGCATCCTGGTCGACGACGCCGTGGTCGAGATCGAGAACATCGAAAAACGCGTCGCGCGCGGCCAGAGACCGTTCCAGGCGGCGATGGAGGGGGCCGACGCCATCGGCCTGGCGGTCGTGGCCACCACCTTCACCATCGTGGCGGTGTTCGTGCCCGTCTCGTACATGCCCGGCACGCCCGGCCAGTTCTTCAAGGAGTTCGGCCTGACCGTCGCGGTGGCCGTGCTGTTCTCGCTGGTGGTCGCCCGCCTGCTGACGCCGCTGCTGGCCGCCTACTTCCTCAAGCCGTCGAAGGACCCGCACCCGCGGCGCGAGTTCACGGGCTTCTATCGCGGGCTCCTCGATTGGTCGCTGGATCACCGCTTCCTCAGCATCCTGATCGGCACGGTGATCCTGATCGGCTCGTTCGCCCTGGTGAAGTTCATCCCCACGGCCTTCCAGCCGGCCGGCAACGCCAACTACTACTATCTGAAGGTCCAGGGTCCGCCCGGGGCGACCACGGCCGACATGGAGCGCACCGTCCAGGCGGTGACCACCATGTTCCGCAAGCGTCCCGAGACCGCCCACGTCTTCGCCCAGGTCGGGTCGAACATCGGCAGCGGCTGGGGCGGGCAGAGCGGGGCCGACATCCGCGACGCCACGGTGACCATCGTGCTGAACGGCAAGCGCGACCTGACGGTGACGGAGATCAAGCAGGTGGTCCGCAACGGCCTGCACGACATCCCCGACGCCCGGGTCAACCTGCTGGGCGACTGGGGCACCTCGGAAGTCCAGACCATCCTGATCTCCGACGACGGCCCGCTGCTGGAGCGCACCGCCGCCCAGATCGAGCGCGAGATGCAGGGCCTGGCCACGGTGGCCGATCCGCGCCCCTCCTCGCCGCCCAGCGGTCCGGAGATCGTCATCCGGCCCAAGCCCGACGAGGCCGCCCGCCTGGGCGTCAGCGCCGCCGACATCGCCGCCATCGCCCGCGTGGCCACGGTGGGCGACATCGACGCCAACGTCGCCAAGATGACCCAGGGCGAGCGGCGGATCCCGATCCGCGTGCGCCTGCCGGCAGAAACCCGCGCCGACCTCGACGCCCTGGGCGCCCTGCGCATCCCCACGGCCAGCGGCGGCACGACCCGGCTCGACACCGTGGCCGACCTGTCGTTCCAGGCCGGTCCGGCCAAGATCGACCGCTTCGCCCGCAAGCGTCAGGTGACCATCGAGGCCGACCTGGCCAACGGCGCCCAGCTGGGCCAGGCGATGGCCGACGTGGGCAAGCTGCCGACGATGAAGCACCTGCCGCCCAGCGTCGGCCCCGCCACGGCCGGCGACCAGGAGGCGTTCGTCGAGCTGTTCACCGGCTTCGCCATCGCCCTGCTCTCGGCGGTCGGCCTGGTGTTCGGCGTGCTGATCCTGCTGTTCCGCAGCTTCTTCAAGCCGATCACCATCCTGTCGGCCCTGCCCCTGGCGATCGGCGGCGCGTTCTTCGCCCTGCTGGTCACCGGCCAGTCGCTGTCGATGCCGTCGCTGATCGGCTTCCTGATGCTGATGGGCCTGGCGGCGAAGAACTCGATCCTGCTGGTCGAGTACGCGATCGAGCAGGAGCGGGCCGGCATGAGCCAGCGCGAGGCCATCCTCGACGCCTGTCACGAGCGGGCGCGGCCGATCATCATGACCACCCTGGCCATGATGGCCGGCATGCTGCCGACGGCCCTGGGCATCGGCACCGGCTCGGAGTTCCGCCAGCCGATGGCCGTGGCGGTGATCGGCGGGCTGATCACCTCGACCGTGCTGTCGCTGGTGCTGGTGCCGGTGGTCTACGAGATCGTCGACGACATCGAGCGCTGGCTGACCCCCAAGCTGTCGCGCATGACCACCCCGCGCGAGGCCGAGGGAACGCTGTCGCCGGTCGACCGCCTGTAAGTGGATCCTGTGGCCGTCCGCCCTTTCGTGGTGGGCGGCCACGTGGCGCCCTAGCGCTTGCTGTCGTCCAGCAGCGAGCCCACCACCGGGGCGTCCGGGGCCTTGGCGCTGATCGGCTCGCACCAGGGGAAGCGGTTGTCGCGCCCGGTGCTGCGCCGGCTGGCCAGGCCGCTCTCGAACATCAGCTGACCCAGGTCCACGCCGTCCAGCTGGACGACGGCCAGTTCGCGATGGAACTCGTCGAAGCCGCCGGTCGGCTGGACGGTCACGTCGCGCGCCTCGCGCATGCGCTGGCGCATCCACAGGGTCGCCTGCTTGGCGGCGGCCGCCTCGGCCCAGCATCGGGCGTCGGGTATGCCCTGAGGCGCGTAGGCGTTGGCCAGGCGCACATGCTTGCCGTCGATCACCAGCGCGTCGGCGCTGAGCACCCGCACGCGGTCGCCCAGGCCGGGCGGCGGCGTGATGCTCGCCGGCGGATCGGGCGTCTTCTGGCAGGCGGCCAGGCCGACCGCGAGCGACAGGACGATAAGGCTGGTTCGGATCAAGTGCTCACCCCGATGAGGGCGCCAGGATAACGCGTTCTCGCAAGGGCGGGAACCGGTCGAAGGCGCGGAGGCTCCTCGATGGATCCCTTCTCCCCTTGCGGGAGAGGGGTTTGGACATAGCAAAAGGCCCCGGAGATCGCTCTCCGGGGCCTTCGCTTGTCTAGCCGAAGCTAGATCGATCGAGGATTACTCGACGATCTTGGCCACGACGCCGGCGCCGACGGTGCGGCCGCCTTCACGGATGGCGAAGCGCAGCTTCTCTTCCATGGCGATCGGGGTGATCAGCTCGACGTCCAGCTCGGCGTTGTCGCCCGGCATGATCATTTCCTTCGGCCACGAACTTGGTGTGCGGGGTGATCGAACCCGGCTTGCACAGCACCTGGCCGCGCTCGACGTCTTCGCGCTTGGTGCCGCGCAGCAGCACGCCCACGTTGTCGCCGGCTTGACCTTGGTCCAGCAGCTTGCGGAACATTTCCACGCCCGTGCAGGTCGTCTTCTGGACCGGACGGATGCCGACGATCTCGACTTCCTCACCGACCTTGACGATGCCGCGCTCGACGCGRCCSGTSACSACSGTGCCGCGGCCCGAGATCGAGAACACGTCTTCCACCGGCATCAGGAACGGCAGGTCGATCGGACGATCGGGCTGCGGGATGTAGGCGTCGACCGTGGTCATCAGTTCCAGGATCGACTGCTCGCCGATGATCGGGTCGCCGCCGTCGATCGCCACCTTGGCCGAACCCTTGGTGATCGGGATGTCGTCGCCCGGGAAGTCGTACGACGAAAGCAGCTCGCGCACTTCCATCTCGACCAGTTCCAGCAGCTCGGCGTCGTCGACCAGGTCGACCTTGTTCATGTACACGACCAGGGCCGGCACRCCGACCTGACGGGCCAGCAGGATGTGCTCGCGGGTCTGCGGCATCGGGCCGTCAGCGGCCGAAACCACCAGGATCGCGCCGTCCATCTGCGCCGCGCCCGTGATCATGTTCTTCACGTAGTCGGCGTGGCCGGGGCAGTCGACGTGGGCGTAGTGACGGTTGGCCGTCTCATATTCCACGTGCGCGGTGTTGATCGTGATGCCGCGGGCCTTYTCTTCCGGCGCCGCGTCGATGTCGGCGTAGTTCTTGGCCGTCGCGCCGCCCGACTTGGCCAGCGTGATGGTGATCGCCGCCGTCAGCGTCGTCTTGCCGTGGTCAACGTGACCGATCGTGCCGATGTTGCAGTGCGGCTTAGTGCGTTCGAACTTTTCCTTGGCCAT